>JANOFA010000340.1:0-3894 GCA_031413355.1 Gemmatimonadota bacterium
CCGGCGGACTTCCATGGCCAGACCTCGATCGAGTCCTTCATCCGCTTCGCGCAGCGGCGCGACCTCGGCCCCAGCACCATGTCGCTGGTGCAGACCGCGCAGGATCGCGGCATCCCCTGGCTGCGGCTGAATTCGCAAAGCCTGGTGCAGTTCGGGCATGGCCGGCACCAGCAGCGGATCCAGGCGACGATCACCAGCCGCACCCCGCATATCGCCGTCGAGCTGGCGTCGGACAAGGAGGAGACGAATCGGATCCTTTCCACCATCGGTCTGCCGGTGCCGCAGCAGCGGCTGGTGCAGAGCGAGGTCGAGGCGGCGCGCGCCGCCCGGGATATCGGCTATCCGGTGGTGGTGAAACCGTACAACGGCAACCACGGACGCGGCGTCTCGATCAATCTCATCGACGAGGCGCAGGTGCGCCTCGGGTTCACTGTGGCGCAGGAGCACAGTCGCAGCGTGATCGTGGAGAAGTTCGTCACCGGCGACGACCACCGGATGCTGGTGGTCAACGGCCGGCTCGTCGCCGTCGCGCGGCGGGTGCCCGGGCATGTCGTGGGCGACGGCACGCATACCGTTGAGCAGCTGGTCGCGATCGTCAACAGCGATCCGCGACGCGGCGTCGGGCATGAAAAGGTGCTGACCCGGCTCGAGTTCGATCACCAGGCGGAGCAGCTGCTGCAGCAGCGGGGCTACACGCCGGCCACCGTCCCGCCAGCGGGCGAGGTGGTCTTCCTCCGCTCCACCGGCAACCTCTCGACCGGTGGCACCGCGATCGACGTCACCGATATCGTCCATCCCGACAACGAGGAGATGGCGGTCCGAGCCGTCATGGCGATCGGGCTCGATGTCGGCGGGGTGGATTTCCTGAGCGATGACATCACCGTCTCCTACAAGGAAAACGGCGCCGGGATCTGCGAGCTCAACGCCGCCCCCGGATTCCGGATGCATGTGGCGCCGAGCGAGGGCAAGCCACGCGATGTCGCCGGGGCGGTGATCGACATGCTCTTTCCGCCCGGCGCGCCGGCGCGGATCCCGATCGCCGCCATCACCGGGACCAACGGCAAGACCACCACCGCGCGGATGCTGGCGCATATCCACAAGCTGGCGGGCCGCTGCGTCGGGCTCACCACGACGGATGGGGTGTACATCGACGGACAGTGCACCATGAAGGGCGACATGACCGGCCCCGTCGCCACCCGGATGGTGCTGCGGGACCCGAGCGTGGATGTCGCGGTGCTGGAGATCGCCCGGGGGGGGCTGCTGCGGGCCGGCATGGGCACCCGCTTCTGCGACGTGGCCGCGGTGCTGAACGTCCAGCCGGACCACCTGGGCCTCAAGGGGATCGATACGCTGGAGCAGCTGGCGCAGGTCAAGCGGATCGTGGTCGAGGTGGCGCAGGACACGGCGGTGCTCAACGCCGATGATCCACACTGCCTGCGCATGGCCGACTACACCAAGGCGAAAAATCTCTGCTACGTGACCCTCAATCCGGCGCACACCCTGGTGCGGGAGCACATCCGCGCCGGTGGCCGGGCGGTCTCGCTCGAGAGCGGGATCAACGGGCAGATGATCACCATCTACGATCACGGTACCCACATTCCGCTGCTGTGGAGTCACCTGATCCCGGCCACACTCGAAGGCAAGGCGACCCACAACGTCCAGAACGCCATGTTCGCCGCGGCGCTGGCATTCAGCATGGGCGTGAAGCTGGAGGACATCCGCCACGGGCTGCGCACCTTCGACACGACCTAATTCCAGGCGCCGGGGCGGATGAATGTCTTCGACGATCATCCGTTCAAGGTGATCCTCGACTACGGCCACAATCCCAGCGCCATCGAAGCGATGTGCCGCCTGGTCGAGCGGCTCGACGTGACCGGCCGGCGCACCGTGGTCCTCTCGGCACCGGGCGACCGGCGCGACGAGGACATTCGCGAAATCGGGCGGCTCTGTGCCGGCCGGTTCGACCACTACATCTGCCGCCGGGACGACCGGCCGCGCGGTCGCGGGACCGACGAAGTGCCGCGCATGCTGCAGCAGGCGCTGCTGGACGCGGGCGTGGCACCGGAGACGGTGGAGATCATCGTTGACGAGCAGGCGGCGATCGATGCGGCGCTGCGGGCCGGGCGGACCGGTGACGTGGTGCTCATCTTCGTTGACGCCATCAGCCGCGGCTGGAAGCAGGTCACGACCTTCAAGCCGGATGTGCCGAATGCGCCCGCCGTGAATCCGCAGCCGGCGTACATCGAGACCCAGGTGGGCCCGGAGCCGGTGCTGCAGGAAGGGGATCTGCTGGTGCGCGACGAACGGGGGGTGCGCCTGGCCCGTGAGCAAGACGACTGACGCGTCGCCGGTGGAACAGGTGACCCAGTCCGACGTGGCGGGGACGATTGTCCTGACGGATTCCCGCCGGCTGCCCGGCCTCAACCTGCTGTGGGATCGGCCCGGTGCCGTCGCGGATGTCTCCTGCTCCGATGAGCTGACCGCGCGGTTCATCGCCCGCTGGCAGGTGGAGGCGCGCCGGATGCTCGACGCGCTCGGCTGGGCCAGCGAGCACCTCATCGCCCGCCCCTTTCCCCGCGGCGCAAGTGTGGCCATCAGCGCCCCGATCGACGGGCTGCTGGCCGCCACCGAGATCAACGAGTGGGCCGTTGCCGCCGCGACCACCCACCTCGCTGGCGGTGAGGCCCAGCCGCTCGAGCCGGCGGCCACCACCATCGCCGCGCAGATCCGCGCTGAGGCGAATCCCGCGCTCGCGGCGCTGCACCGCGCCGCGCTGCAGCACCAGGTCACCTTCCTCTTCGATCCCGATCAGGTCTCCGTCGGTGGCGGCACCGGGTCGTTCACCTGGCCGCTCACGGCCATTCCGTCGCCCGCCGCCGTGGACTGGCCTGCGGTGCACGACATCCCACTGGTGCTGGTCACCGGCTCCAACGGGAAAACCACAACGGTCCGGCTGCTCGCCGCCATCGCGACTGCGGCGGGACACGTCACCGGCTTCAGCTCGACCGATGCCGTCGTGGTGGCGGGCGAGATCATCGATCGGGACGATTGGGCCGGGCCGGCCGGCACCCGGCTGGTGCTGCGGGATCGGCGGGTGGAGTTCGCGGTGCTGGAGACTGCGCGCGGCGGCATCCTGCGGCGCGGCCTCGCCGTCACCCGCGCGGCCGGCGCCATCGTCACCAATATCGCCGAGGATCATTTCGGCGAGTGGGGCGTGAACGATCTGCGGGCGCTGGCGGAAACGAAGCTGGTCGTCGGACGAGCCGTGCTGCCGGGTGGCCGGCTGGTGCTCAATGCCGATGACCCGGTCCTGGTCGAATCCGCCGCCACACTGGCCGTACCGATCCTGTGGACCTCGCTGGACAGCGCCTCCCCGCTGCTGGTGCGGCACCGTGCCAGCGGCGGGGATGCCTGCTGGACCGAGAGCGGCGCCATCATGCTGGAGCGGAACGGTCAGCGCAGCGAGGTCGCTTCGCTTGCCAGCGTCCCGATCACGGTGAACGGCACCGCCCGGCACAATGTCGCCAACGTCCTTGGCGCCGTGGCGCTCGCCGCCGTCGCCGGCCTGCCGCTGGATGCCATCCGGCAGGGGCTCATGACCTTCGGCACCAGCCCGCGGGACAATCCCGGACGACTCAACGTCTACCGAATCGGCGAGGTCACTATCGTGGTCGACTTCGCCCACAACCCGCACGGGATGGATGCGCTCGTTGCCATGGCGAACCAGCTGCCCGCTTCGCGGCGACTCGTCATCCTCGGCCAGGCCGGCGATCGCGACGATCTCGCCCTGCGCCAGCTGGCCGCGAGTGCGTTCGCCTTTCAGCCGGATCGGGTGATTCTCAAGGAGATGGACAAGTACCTGCGTGAGCGGCCGCCCGGCCAGGTCTGCGATGT
>JANOFA010000341.1:0-1537 GCA_031413355.1 Gemmatimonadota bacterium
TTCCGCTGATCTTCCGCAAGAAGGTCTCATTCTGGTGGCTGGCCCGTATCCAGCCATACCTCTTCGCCGGCGGGATGCTGGTGTTCGTCATGGCGATGACCTTCGCCGGCAGCTTCGGGGTGCCGCGCCGGCACTGGGACATCAGCTTCAACCAGGCGCCATTCGACGTCCAGTTCAATCCGGCGGTCGACCTGATTCTCGCCGTGATGGCCATCGGTGGACTTGTCGCGGCAACCGGGGCGCTGTCGTTCGTCGCCATTGCCGTCGCCTCGGTGTTCTTCGGGAAGCCGGTGGGCGAAATCGTCCCCGGGGTCGAGGTGGCCGGACTGCCGCGGGGCATCACTCACCCACCCCGCCACGCACCGGATGTGGATCAGCGCAACGAGGCACTTCACGCTGGCACGACCTGGCGACTGGGTCCCGCGCCAGGAACACTGATCCTCGTGTTCGTCTTCCTGGCGGCGTTCATCCTCTACTTCTTCACCAACTGGAAGATTCTCTCCTTCGTCTGGAAGATCGGCTAGCGGATGAGCCGTCGGGCCGGGCTCGCGCTGCTGGCGATCATGCTCATCGGGGTCATCACGGTGTCGTGGTGGGCGCTGGCGCTCTGGCCAATGCCCGCTGCGGCACCAGTCTGGCTGGCACGGGCCCGCGAGATCTGCTTTGGAAATGCGGGCGACGAACTGCCGAACGCCGGCGGCTGGCTGCTGCTGGTGGGCGAGCCGCTCGGCATGGCAACCGTCCTGCTCACCGTCTGGGGCGACGCAGTGCGGGAGGCGTTCGGCGCACTCAGTCGGCGGTGGGCCGGGCGACTGCTGATCGGCGCCATGGGAGCGGGACTGCTGGTCGGCATGCGCTGGGCAGCCCAGCGCGTGTCAGATGCGCGGGGCGAACCGTTCGATGCCCTCGCCGGCGCGCCGGTGCGCCTGGACCGCGAGCCGCCACCCCTCCGACTGCTCGACCAGGCCGGCGACACCATCCAGCTGGAGCAGTATGCCGGCCGACCGGTGGTCGTGGCGTTCGTGTACGGACATTGCGAAACCGTCTGTCCCGTGATCGTCCACGACCTGATCGAAGCCACCGCCCGACTCGGCGCCAAGGCGCCGGAGCTGCTTTTTGTCACCCTCGATCCATGGCGCGACACGCCCGCCCGTCTCCCCACCATCGCCGCCGCATGGGAGCTGGTGTCCGGCATGCACCTGCTCAGCGCCGCCGTCCCGCAGGTGGAGGCGGTGCTCGATGCGTGGGGTGTGCCCCGCAGCCGGAACGCCACGACCGGGGAGATTGTCCATCCCCGGCTGGCGTATCTGATCGGAGAGTCGGGACGGATCACCGCCCGGCTCGACGGTCGTGCAGATTCGCTGGTTGCCGCCGTGGAGGCGCTGGACCAGCACAGCGCACGGTAGACACCCGACGGCGGCCTTCCGCCTCCCTTTCGACTGCTTGATATCACGTGCAAGGCCCGCAGCAGGTCGGCATCTTCTCCCAGTGCGCTATCCCCTGCTCCCTCTCCCCCCGATGAGCCTCTCTTCACCGC
>JANOFA010000342.1:0-2407 GCA_031413355.1 Gemmatimonadota bacterium
GTTCTGCAGGCCGTAATCAACCAGCAGATGCAGCTTTGGCGTTGGGCGGATGGAGACGCCGAGGCTCAGCTGTTCCGGCAGACGGACGCCGGTGGCACCAGCCTGGCTCACCAATGATCCTCCCGGCTGGAACTGGGGCGCGAGGATCACGTCCAGGGGAGTCCCGGCCGGAGCGCCGAGCGGGTTGCCCGCCGGGAGCAGAATGCCGGTGTTGACCTGGCGAAAGGTGGCCTTGCCGTCGATGCCATCGATCTTCTGGCGCGACAGGTAGCGCACCCCGAAACTCAGTTTGTCGGTGGGCTGGAGGGTCAGGCCGACGTGATAGCCGTAGCCGGTCTTGCTGCCCTTGATCTTGGCGTCGGCGAAGTCGGTCCCGGTGGGGATGCCCAGATTGCCAAAGGTCACGCCCGGGGCGGCGGTCTGCTCCGCCAGGTCGACCCGCTGGTTGAGCTCCAGGTGCAGCAGGTTGAGATCAAAGCCGGCGCCCAGCTTCACATACTTGCCCAGTTTGACGGCCACGGTGGGCTGGATGTAGACGTTGCGGATGACACTCTTGTAGGAGCTGAACCGCCCAATGGCGTTGGTGGGCCAGTCCGTGGTCAGGCCGTAGGGGGCAAAGACCCCGAGCCCGGCGGCAAACCGGTCGCTGAAACCGTGGGTGACATAGAGTGCCGGTACGGGAAAGGTCTTGTCGTTGAGGTCGGACCTGAGCCCGGTGGCATCCTGGGTGAAGCCGCCGGACGGCCTGATGAATGTTCCCCCGGCCGAGATCTGGGTCCGGCCCTTCGGGATGCTGGCCAGGCCGGCAGGATTGAAGAACATGCTGGACCCGTCGTCACAAGGGGCCGCGACCCCGGTGCCGGCTCGGCCCATGGCACAGGCGCTGTGCTCGTTCACGCTGAAACCTTGCGCCGTCAGGGATGCCGGCGCCCACGTCAGGGCGAGCAGGCCGCTGACGGCCAACCAGACAACATTTCGCCGCATAAGAAGAAGCTCCGAAAGGAGGAATCGGGGTGTGCTGTGGTGCGGGTGATGAGGAGAGTGACTTGGGCTATTCTACGCCCGGGTCACATTATTGTCAAAAGGAGACCCTTTAATCGGGAATGCGGCGCAGTGCGGTCCGCCGGGATGGGCCCGGCCAGCGTTCAGTGCAGCGTGGTGCTATCGGGTCCGGGGAGCGGGGCGCCGCCCGGAATCAGGCCGACAGTTAGGGGAACGCGGTGGCTCGCGTCGCCATCAAGCTGGATCTCGAAGGCGTAGGCCCCCGGCTGCGGCAGAGGGAGGTCGAACACCAGCACCGCCCCGGCCTCGACTTCCGTCACCCCGGCAGGTGGCTCGCCGAACTGCACCGCCCCCTGTCCCTCCAGCAGCGTGTTCCCCCGATCATCGACAAAGCGGATGGCCAGGCGGTGCTCGCCGATCTCGGTGCGCCGCCCACGCACCCGCAGGACCAGATGGGCCCGCGGGTGCACCGCCGGGAACTGGGGCACCCACACATGCTGGAACAGGCCCAGGACGGAGAGCTTGCCCTGCTGATCGATCAGGGCGTAGTCGGCGAGGACGGCAAAGTCGAGCAGCAGGTCAGCTCACCCGGATCGAGGTGATCACGTCGTTCTTGCGGATCTGGTTGACCACATCCTGGCCCGTGGTCACCTGGCCGAAGACGGTGTGCTTGCCGTCGAGGTGCGCCTGCGGCGAGTGACAGATGAAGAACTGGCTGCCGCCGGTGTCCTTGCCGGCGTGGGCCATCGAGAGCGTGCCGGCCACATGCTTGTGGGTGTTGCGGCTGGTCTCGCACTTGATGTTGTAGCCCGGCCCGCCGGTGCCGGCGCGCGGGTCGTTCTCGGTGCGGGAGTGCGGATCGCCGGCCTGCACCATGAAATTGCTGATGACCCGGTGGAACCGGGTGCCATCGTAGAACTTGTCGTTGGCGAGCTTCTCGAAGTTGGCGACCGTGCCGGGCACTTCGTCGGCGAACAGCTCGGCGACGATCGTGCCCCGGCTGGTTTCGAATGTGGCGGTTTTCATGAGTGGGGCGGGATAGGGAAGGGGGAGAAGGACCTGCCGGCTGGGAGGATAAGCGCGTGAGACCGGAAGCTCAATTAGCTGTCAGCCGTCAGCCATCAGCCGTCTGCATGCAACATTCAGCTTTCCGCCTACCGCCCAATCGCCCAATCGCCCAACCGCCCAATCGCCCAACCGCCCAATCGCCCAACCGCCCAATCGCCCAACCGCCCAACCGCCCAATCGCCCAATCGCCCAACCGCCCAATCGCCAATCGCCCAATCGCCCAATCGCCCAATCGCCCAACCGCCCAATCGCCAACCGCCCAATCGCCCAATCGCCCAATCGCCAACCGCCCAATCGCCCAAGCGCCCAATCGCCCAACCGCCCACTCGCCCAAGCG
>JANOFA010000343.1:0-4128 GCA_031413355.1 Gemmatimonadota bacterium
CCACCGGCACCGCGGCGTTCACGATCGGTCCGTTCCGACGTGGCCCGCGGGAGCATGGCATACTCGGCGGTGACCCATCCCTCGCCCGAGCCGCGCTTCCACGGCGGGGCACCCTTCTCGACTGAGGCCGTGCAGTGGACCAGCGTACCGCCCATGCGGATGAGGCAGGAGCCTTCGGCAAAGGGGTTGGCCTTGCGCTCGAGGACAACGGGGCGCAGTTGATCGACGGCGCGGGCATCAGGGCGTGACACGGAGTTGCTCCATGAGTGCGGTGGTGGAATAGCCGGAAAGAAGCGGGATGATGGCGACCTGACCGCCGTGGCCTTCGACGAAATCGGCGCCGACGATGCTCTGCCGGGTGTAATCGCCGCCCTTGACGAGCACGTCGGGCGACAGGGATTCGATCAGGGCGAGCGGTGTGGCGTCGTGGAAGAAGACCACGGCGTCAACCACCTCGAGCGCGGCCAGAACGGTCGCCCGACCCGCCTCCGGCACGAGTGGACGGCCAGTGCCCTTGCCGAGTCGTCGGACGGAGGAATCGCTGTTCACCCCGACGACGAGGCAGCCACCCAGCGCGCGCGCCGATTCCAGCAGCGTGACATGCCCGGCGTGGAGCAGGTCGAAGACTCCGTTGGTGAACACCACGGGGCCAGCCTGCGCCCGGCGCCAGGCGATGGCGGCTGGCAGCTCCAGGATCTTCCGTGCGGCAAAACCGGCCATCACCCGGCGGGCTGGCGCACGAACAGGAACTTGAGCGCCAGCGGCGCGATGAACGTCGTCGCCATCACCATCAGCAGCACGACGCTGAAGGTCCCCTGCCCGAGGACACCGGCCTGCCGGCCGATATCCGCAAAGATGAGCCCGACCTCGCCCCGCGGGACCATGCCGACGCCCACGGCCATCCGCCGGTAGCTGAGCCAGGGAGCGGCCCAGCCGGCGGCGATTTTGCCGATGATCGCGATGACGGTGAGGATCCCGGCGACCAGCAAGAGCGTGCCGGCACCGGGGACGCGGGGATCGAGCAGCGAGAGATCCGCCGCCGCGCCCACATTCACGAAGAAGATCGGGGCGAGAACGGCCGCCACCGGCTGCACCTGTTGTTCGACGGTATGCGCCTGACGCGTGGTCCGCAGGATGAGTCCGGCGGCGAAACCGCCGATGATCAACGCGGAGCCAAGCCGGTCCGCAAGAGCAGCGAGGGCGAGCGCAAAGGCGATCGACAGGACGACGACAACGCCGCGCGCCCGCATACGCGCGACGCGGTCGGCCAGCCGGGGAGCGACGAGATTGCCGAGCACGACGGCCGCCACGAGGAAGCCGACTGCCGCTGCCAGGGTGCTCGTCACACCGAGCAGGCTCACACCCCCGCCCGCCGCGAGCCCCGAGACCACGCTGAGGATGACGAGTCCGATGATGTCGTCCAGAACAGCCGCGCCGAGAATGATGCGGGCCTCCGGCGTTTCCATCTGACCCAGATCCCCGAGCACCCGCGCGGTGATGCCGACGGAGGTCGCGGTCAGCGTGGCGCCCACGAAGATCGCGACGGTGTTCACCGAGCCACTCTCCCCCAGAGCCGCATGCCCCGCGCCGGACCAGTAGAGGTAGCCCAGCAGGAACGGCAGCGTCACGCCGACCAGCGCGACGGCAAGCGCGGCGGTGCCCACCTTCCGCATCTCCCGGAGATCAGTCTCCAGCCCCACTTCGAAGAGCAGCAGAATGACACCGAGCTCCGCGAGCAGCCGGATCATGTCGGCGCCGGCGGCGCCGGCGGCGGGGATCACAGCGAGGACGCTCGGTCCGAGCAGCACCCCGGCCAGCAACTCGCCCAGGACCGAGGGAAGCCCGAGCCGCTCGGCCAGTTCGCCGACCAGCTTGCCGCCGGCCAGCATGGCGGCGACGACGAGGAGGAGATTGGAGAAGGCCGGGTCACCGACCGAGGCCCAGAGCGCGGAAGGACAGCAGAGAGCGACCAGCAGGTACAGCCAGGGCCTGGGCGGAAGGCGCCGGCCCCTCACAACGGTTCTTCGGCCTGGGGTTGGAACAGGAAGGTGTGACTGATGAGCGGTATCGTGACGGTTTCACTGTATTCCGTGCTGATCACGATCCGGCGCGGCTTGCCGGAGCGGGTGATGACAAACTTCTTGGCCTCTGGCGGGAGTGCGAGCTCATCCGCCTTCTGCTCGAGTCGCCGCCGGATGACCGCATCACTGAGGGTCGGCGCCAGCCGGGCCGAGACCCGCATCTCGTCGACCAGCTCGTAGTACTTCACCCAGGGCTTTCCGAAATGGATGCCGGCGTAGACGCCGACCACCAAGATCGCGAGGGAGACCAGACAGCCCGAGGTGCTGCCCCCGCGGCGGTCCCGGTGCCAGGATTTCACCATTGCGACTGCGCTCCGTCCACGATGTTGGTGACGAGTTTGCTCAGGGCCCGCCCGCGGGCGATCACTTCCGTCTCACGCCCCGGTTCATATTCTCCATCGAGGCTCAGGCCACTGCGCTGCCAGAGCGGCTTGCCTTCACGATCCACGATCTCCACCGAGACGGAGAGCAGGACCTGACGCCTGGTCACCGTCACCTGGCTGTTGCCGGTGCCGGTAAAGGCGATCGGTACATCGGGATCATACCGGCTGATGGTCCCGCGGACGATCGCATCCGCACTCGCTTCTCCCGCCTGCCGCAAGCCCAGCCGCCCCTGGATGGCGGAGCGCACCGAATCCACGACTTCCTGCGTGAGGGTCGGCTCGGCGGTGAGGTTGTCGAATGGAAGAATAGCGACGGTCTTGATCTCCGGCGGAAAGCCCCCTCCGGTGAAGCCGTAGAGGCAGCCGACCAGACTGAGTGTGCTAAGGCTCAGGAGGGCGCCAGGTGTCGGGCGGAAACTGCGGAGTGGGAACGGTGGCGTAAAAGGTGATCTCCAATTTGGCCGGACCGCTCGGCACGGTGAGCCGCGCCTTGGCCGGACTGCCATCAGGATGCAGCGTGACGAGACTCCGGCCAGTGACCCTTCCCGCGTGCCGGACTTCCGCAGCGAGCGTGACAGGACTGGATGATACACGCAGGTACTCGATGGTGTCGGGGCCCTCGGCGTACCGCCAGGCCGTTTTGGGGCCCTCGACGAGGCCGGCGAGGTCGGCGCCCGGGGACGGCTGCCGGGCAACAGCGAACAGCGCCCAGAGCAGTTCGTAGTCGGGAATCAGGTCCTTGACCGCGCCCTCCGGCACCACCCACTGCGCCGAGTCACCGATCACCATCGCGGAACCTTTGCCGATGCCGAGCGATCCGGCAATATCGAAACGGAGTGAGTCCGGCATCGCGATCCGTGCACTGCCCCGACCGCCTTTGCTCGACTGCTCATCCTGGTACAACCAGGTAAACCGGTGCAACGCCCCAGCGGTCGGTGTCGTCATCCCGACCCATTCCGCCACCGCAAGCGTATCGACTGCTTTCAGCCCGACGGGGAGCAATGCTGGAGCGGTCGGATGACACCCGGCGAGACCGCAGGCAAGATAGACCACACCGAAGTGGCGGTCAAGCCGAAACCATTGCGGCATCAGTAGTTATACCCGAAGAAGAGTTGCAGGAAACTCCGCCTCCGCTGCTCGACGGTCAGGCCGTAACCATTGAACTTTCCGTCGCTGAAGCGGCGTCCCCAATCCAGCCGGAGCACCAGGCCGGGAAAGACGGGCCAGCGGAAGCTGACCCCATAGCTGCCGAGCAGCGCACGGTTTTCATCCTTCGTGAACCAGGCCCGCCCCGCATCGACGAAGAACGCACCCTGGATTTCGGGAAAGCGTGCCGCGCCGACCGCAGTGCCGAGGGTAAAGTAATCGAGCAGGGGAAACCGCAGCTCGGCATTCCCCAACCAAGCCTTGGAGCCGAGGATGTAGCCATAGTTGGGATAGCCCCGCAGGCCGAGCGTCCCACCGATATTCACCCGGGAGGGACGGTCCCCGCCGCTGTAGAAGCCGAACCCCCTGACGGCGAGGGCGCTCTTCCGCCCCAGGCGGAAATACTGCCGGGCATCGATCGCCGTGGTGTAGCTGTCGAATCGGGCGTTGGTGAAATCGCTCGAGATGCCGGCGCTGAGCAGCAGGTGATGCCCGTCGATCGGGCCGGTCTGGGTCCA
>JANOFA010000344.1:0-1461 GCA_031413355.1 Gemmatimonadota bacterium
GGGTACTCTGTATGCGAATATCTTTTGTTAACAACATACCGATTACTTTTTGTACTGGAAGTTGTTTATAGAAGTAGCTTTATACAGTTAGACTTAATTAATGCCTGAAATTTAAGGTTTGGGATTTGTTACTACTAGACACCCCATGTCAAGGCGAGGTTTCTGCCCCACAGTTGCGCAGTTACCACAACACCGTACGATTGTTTGCATGGACCCTGCACCAGACGAGATTTCCGTCGCCCTTGATGGCGTGGTCGCCCGCTTCGCGCAGCGCGTCCGGTATATCGGCGTGCAGCACGGGATGATGGGGTCCGACGTCGAGGATCTGGTGCAGGAAGTCCGGCTGCGGCTCTGGAAAGCGCTGCAGAGTGGCGAGAAGATCACGTCGGCGCCGGCGTCCTATATCCACCGGACCGCCGTCTCCGCCGCACTGGACCTGTTGCGCCGCCGGCGTGCCCGGCGCGAAACCCCGGTGCGCCTCAGCCGCCCGAGCGGCTTTGCGGTCCTGGGCGAATCGGCGCCGGCCGACCGGATGCTGGAGGAGCTGGAGCTGCAGCAGCAGATCGGGCGCGGGGTGGACCAGTTGATTCCCGCCCGCCGTTCCGTGATCCGGATGTACCTGGCGGGCTATGACCGTGAAGAGATCGCCGATCTGCTCGGCTGGACCGAGCCCAAGACCCGGAATCTGCTGTATCGGGGGCTGGCCGACCTGCGGGAAATACTGACGAAGATGGGTCTCGGACCGGAGGCGCTGGGATGAGCGACGAACGCCTGCGTACCACCTATGATCGCATGCTGATGTATCGGGCGGAGACCAGCTCCGACCGGACGGCCTGTCCCCCGGTCGAACGGCTCGGCGCCTTGGTGCGGCGGGAGGAGGACGAGGAGAGCCGCCTGGCCCTGCTCGATCATGTCATGAGCTGCCCCTTCTGTCAGGCGGAGTTCGAACTGCTGCGGGTTGCGGCGCGCGCGTCGGGGTCGGAGACCGTGCCTCCCGGTGAGTAGTCGCCTCGTGCCTCGCGCCACTCCCCGGGCACCATTTCTCGTGTCCGCATCCGCCTAGTGGTTGAACACCGCCGCGCCGCCCTGACCATCGGTGAGGATTCCGATGCCGGTGCGCGGATTGCTATAGGCGCCCGCGCCACCACCGTAGTTCTCTCCGACGCCGCCATTCTGCTGGTACAACTGCCGTGCCGCCAGAAAGAGGTTGGTGCTGGCCGGCTGGTTCTCCGGGCCGGCGTAGCCTTGGGCATCAAGCCAGTAGCGTCCCGGCACTGCCACCCCTCCAAGGAGGGGACCGCTATCGCGGCCGCACGGTGTACACACCCCCTCCGCGACGCGACCGGAGGGGCAGACGAGCGCGAATGCGCAAGGAGGGGTGGGTCATCGGCCGCCGAACCCACCCCGTCAGCTTCGCTGCCACCCCTCCAAGGAGGGGACCGCTATCGCGGACGCACGGTG
>JANOFA010000345.1:0-2492 GCA_031413355.1 Gemmatimonadota bacterium
ACATCGCGCGTCGCATTGGTGCACGGGCGTTACGGATTGGGGCAAGTGAACCACTATTCGGTACGCACCCGGCAGCTGCACCGTCCCCACCCGCGACATCCTCGCCTTCCGCCCCGGAACGGACAGCGCACCGGTGCCGCTCGTCGCCTCACCGAAGTTCGAGGAGCGGGCGGCGACCCTGTCGCCGGACGGGCGGTTCATCGCCTATCAATCGGATGAATCGGGGCGGGACGAGATCTACGTGCGGCCCTTCCCCAGGACGGAGGACGGGCGCTGGCAGCTGTCCGCCGCCGGAGGAGAGGAGCCGCTGTGGAGTCGCGGGGGCCGGGAGATCTTCTATCGCTCGAGGTCGGGGGAGATGATGGCGGTACCGGTTGCCAGCACGCCAGCATTCTCCTCGGGAGCACCTCGCGCACTGTTCGCCATGACGGGCTATGCCAGGGCCCCCGGCAATCGTGCCTATGACGTCACTCCGGACGACCAGCGCTTCGTGCTGCTCCGTCTGGTCGTGGATTCCACTGCCCGCGCCTCGGTGCAGCTGGTGTTCGTGGACAACTGGTTCGGGGAGCTCAAGGCCAGGATGAAGCAGCCATAGCCACTGCCGTCATTCGCGCTTCGCGGTCCCATACAGTTCGTCGCCTTCGCCCCGCGCATCGAAGCCGGTCGGCTTCCCGCCGCTCCGCGAGAACTCGAACACGAATTCGTTCATCAGGTCGGTCAGCTCGCCTTTGTCCACAGTCCCCACCATGAACCAGTCATCCGCGATCTTGACCAGCACGATGGTGGCGGCCTCCGGCCAGGGGCACGGATTCCAGTGGCCGATGAGCATGCCGTTCTCGTGGACCACGGTGATCTTCGAGGGTGTCGCGCTGTCAGGCTCCCCCTTCCAGCGAAAGAGCCAAGTGCCGCGGTAGGGTTCAGCGTCGGCCGCGGCGAGGGTCAGGCGGTGCTTCGGCTCCACGCTCACCTTGAAGGCCAGCTCGGTGGTGCCCCAGCGGAGCAGCAACACTCCCCCGCTGGCGCGCACTTCGGGGAAGGCAAACGTCAGGGTCTCGGTGAACGGTCCCTCGCCGGGATGGACTACCCACCGGATCTGACTGGGGCTGGAATCCGGCATGACGGTGTGGTAGAGACGGGCCCGCGGGTCCAGCACCATGATCCACTGCTCCGGCTCCACCACCAGCCACATCGAATACTTGCCGGGAGGTACCGCATGGCCGTCCAGGTACACCTTGCGGCTGACCTCGAGGGTGGTGGCGTAGTTGGCGCCCGGAGTCCAGACCTCTTTCCATTTTACAAATCCACCGAAGATCGGGCTCCGGCCGCGGAGCTGGGGCCGGGAATAGTCGACCGTGATGACGGTACCATCGATTGTCTGGGAGACCGACCCACGCTCGCTGGCGCGGACCTGGGCGGAAGCCGCAGCCGGGAGCGCCAGCCAGAGGCCGAGCGACAGGAGGACGCAGCGGCGGAGGAGAACGGTCATTGGAACTCCGTGATGGCGCAGCAAAGGTGATCGGCCGAGGCGCGCGCCGGTGGCCGCGCGGATTTCATCATGCCAGGAATGTAGAGACGGAGCCGGACGCGGGCCAGAGAGCTGGCCTCGCGCCCGGGAAGAGTCGGCTGCATCCTCGGAGCGACCGTGGGATTCATCCCCCGCCGGACTCATAGCCGCCGACGGGTGAGCGGACGCGGGTCCGCCACATCTGGCGCCCCCCTGCGGATGGGTGCATTTTACCCGCCCTAACTCATGCCAACCCCCTTTGAACGACTTCAGGCGGCCCTCGCCGACCGCTACCACCTCGAACGCGAGGTGGGACAAGGCGGCATGGCGACGGTCTACCTCGCCCAGGACCTGAAACATCACCGCAAAGTGGCGCTCAAGGTGCTCCGCCCCGAGCTGGCCGCGGCGCTCGGCCCCGAGCGCTTCGTGCGCGAGGTGGAGACAGTCGCCCAGCTGCAGCACCCTCACATCCTGCCGCTGTTCGACTCCGGCGAGGCCGACGGCTTCCTCTATTACGTCATGCCCTTCGTGGACGGCGAATCGCTGCGCGAACGGCTGAAGCGCGAGGGTGCGCTACCGATCCACGAGGCGGTGCGGATCCTGCGCGAGGTGGTGGACGCGCTGGCCCACGCCCACCAGCACGGCGTCGTCCACCGCGACATCAAGCCCGACAACGTGATGCTCTCCGGCCGGCACGCCGTGGTCACCGACTTCGGCGTGGCCAAGGCGGTGAGTGCGGCGGGCACCGACAAGCTCACTACGGTCGGCGTGGCGCTCGGCACCCCGACCTACATGGCGCCGGAACAGGCCATGGGAGAGACCAACCTCGACGCCCGGGCCGACATCTACTCTGTCGGCGCGCTGGCGTACGAACTGCTCACCGGCTTGACCGGTGCGGGGTTCAGTTTTGAGTTCGGCTTGTGACCGTCAGCTCAGACTACCCCGTGCCTCCTGTAATGAGGACTACGAGGACTCTTACGACCATAAG
>JANOFA010000346.1:0-2133 GCA_031413355.1 Gemmatimonadota bacterium
CAGGTGCTCCCGAGCCGTAGCGGGGTCGCTGGCGACCACGGCGTGGGGCCCTAGTCCGGTCTGCTTGAGAAACCGCTCGAGCGGCGCGTGCATCGCGAACCGCGAGACCCCGGTCCGGAGCGTTGCGATGTCCCGGTCCGGTGCAACCGTGAGGGTCCGGGTGCCGGCCGCCTCCACGATGACGGCCCCGGCGCCGCGGACGGCGGCCGCAATCTGCCCCAGCATCGGGAGGGCGACAACGCCGACCACCGGCATTCCCTGCGCCACCAGCGCGAGATGCACCGCGAACTCGGGGCTCCGCTCGACGAAGTCGCGGGTGCCATCGAGGGGATCCACCAGCCAGACTCGGTCGGTGGAGAACCTGCGGCCATCGTCCACCGCCTCCTCGGTGAGGATCGCGTCCGCGGGCAGGGCGGAGCGGAGGCCCCGGACGATGATCTCGTTGGCGGCCATGTCGGCCGCCGTGACGGGAGAGTGATCGGCCTTCTCCCGGGCGGCGATGGGGCCGGACTCGAACAGCAGCCGGATGGCCTTGGCGGCCTGTTCCGCCAGCGCCATGGCAAGCGCCAGCTCGCGGGAGTACCGGCCGGCATCCAGCGGCAGCGTGGCGGGGTCTCCGGCGTTCGATGCCATGGTCAATCCAGCGTCTTGTGAAACCGCCGTACGCTCAGCGTCACGATGAGCAGGGCAAAGCCGCACAGCGCCAGCAGCTCCGGCCACAGTGCGCTGGCGCCCACACCGCGGAGCAGTATCCCCCGCAGCACTTCCAGGAAATAGGTCAGTGGCAGCAGCAGGCCGAGCCATTGCGCCAGCGGCGGCATCGCGGCGCGGGGGAACATGAAACCCGACAGCAGGATGTTTGGCAGGATGAACATGAATCCGGCCTGCATCGCCTGCGCCTGGGTCCGCACCAGGGTGGAGAAGTACAGCCCGACACCGAGGCTGGCGACAATGAACGGGAAGGCCATCAGGTAGAGCAATGGCACGCTGCCGCGCAGTGGCACGTCGAACAGCAGCCGGCCCAGCAGGATGATGACGGTGATCTGCACGTAGCCCACCAGCAAGAAGGGCACGATTTTGCCGAGCATGAGGCTGGTGCGGTCGATCGGGGTGACGATCAGCTGTTCCAGGGTGCCGCGCTCCCGTTCCCGCACCACCGCCATTCCAGTGATGATGACCATCGTGAGCGAGAGCAGCACGCCGATGATCCCCGGCACGATATAGGTCGAGCTGGTGAGCATCGGGTTGTACCACGGGCGGACCCGCAGCTCGACGAGGGGTGAGCGCGCCGGGGTGAACCCCGCCCCGAAGGCGAGCCCCGCCTGCGCGGCACCCTGCAGTGCGGCGGCAGACGAGAGCGGATCGGCGGCATCCACGATGACCTGGGCCTGCGCCCCTCGGCGACGCTTGATGTCGCGGGTGAAATCGTGCGGGATGATGACGGCGGCGGCGGCATCGCCCCGACCGATCCACGTCGCCACCTCCTCCCGTCCGCGTACCGTGCCGACGATATCGAAATAGGTCGAGTTCACCAGCGTGGCGATCAGTTCCCGGCTCTCGCGGCTCCGCGCCTCATCCAGCACCAGCGTGGGCAGGTGGCGCACCTCGGTGCGGATGGCAAAGCCGAACAGTGCCAGTTGAATAGCAGGAATCCCGACCATCATGCCGAGCGTTAGGCGGTCTCGGCGCATCTGGATGAACTCCTTCTGCAGCATCGGCCAGAAGGTCCAGTGCCGGAGTCGCTGCCACAGGCTCCCCGATTCCGGCTCCGTCATGCGGTGGCCACCTCGTCGCGCTGCTGCAGCGCGATGAACGCATCCTCGAGCGTGGCGGCGCCAAACTGCGCGGTGATCTCGCGCGGGGCGCCGAGGGCGACCAGTCGGCCGCGCCAGAGCATGGCGATGCGTTCACACCGCTCCGCTTCGTCCATGTAGTGGGTGGTGACGACGATGGTGGTGCCGCCGGCCGCCAGCTGATTGATGAGCTGCCAGAACTGGCGGCGGGCGGCGGGGTCCACCCCGGCGGTGGGCTCGTCGAGGAACAGGACGTCCGGCCGGTGCGCCGTGGCGCAGGCGAGGGAGAGTCGCTGTTTCCAGCCGCCGGAGAGCGTGCCGGCGAGCTGGCGGCGGCGCG
>JANOFA010000347.1:0-21497 GCA_031413355.1 Gemmatimonadota bacterium
GTTCAACGTGCTCGCGCTGGACGAGCCGACCAACGATCTCGACATTGAAACGCTGGACCTGCTGGAGGAGCTGCTGCTCGACTTCACCGGCACGCTGCTCGTTGTCAGCCATGACCGCGCCTTTCTGGACAACGTTGTCACCAGCACCCTGGTCATGGAAGGCAACGGGCGGGTGGGTGAGTATGTCGGCGGCTACGCCGACTGGCTGCGGCAGCGCCCGGCCCCGCGAACCGAAGGCCCTTCCGCTCCGAAGGCGACCACCCCCGCCTCGCGCCCATCGTCCGCCGCCGACAAGAAACGCAAGCTGAGCTTCAAGGAAACCCAGGAACTGGCGACGCTGCCGGAACGCATCGATGCGCTGGAGCGGGAGCGGGACCAGCTGTTTGCCACCCTCGCCAGCCCCACCGCCCTGAAAGCCGGTGGTGCCGCCAAGGCGAACGCCCGGCTCAAGCAGCTCGCGGCGGAACTCGCCGCGGCCACGTCGCGGTGGGAGGAGCTGGAACTGGTGGCTGGTAGCTGACAGGCGATAGGCGCCAGGCGCAGGCGGCGAGGGATCACTCGGTTCGCGCCGTGCGCCGGGACCTTCATGTATTTTCGCGGGAACCGCCATGAGCAAGAAACCCAGTATGACCCGCGCCGCCCTGCGCCGACAGCTCGCTCTGCTGGAGCGCGCCGCCCAGCCACTCGACCCTGGCCCGGCCCGGCGCCGGGAGGTGCGCGGCGCCATCGTCGCCTCAGCGGAGCGGTTTCTCCGCAGCCTCGACCAGCGCAAGGCCTTTGAGGATGGCGGCGGCACCGGCGAGGGACTGCTCGCCTCCCCGATCGGGGAGGAAGCACTCCCGGTCGACGAGATCATCCAGCTGCTGGAGCAGGAGGTCGTGCGGCCTGGTGGAAACCCGGCGTCGGCCGGCCACCTCGCCTACATCCCGGGCGGTGGTCTCTACTACTCGGCGCTGGGCGACTACATCGCCGCCGTCACCAACAAGTACGCCGGCATCTTCTTCACCGGACCGGGCGCGGTCCGGATGGAGAACCAGCTGCTGCGCTGGGTGGCGGATCTGGTCGGCTACCCGGCCGGCGCGCTGGGCAACATCGCCTCGGGCGGCAGCATCGCCAGCCTGATCGCCATCGCCACCGCGCGCGACGCTCACGGACTGACCGCCGCCGACATTCCCCGCGCCGTCGTCTATCTCACCGACCAGGCGCATCACTGCCTGGAGAAGGCGCTGCGCATCGCGGGACTGGGGGAGGTAGTTGTCCGCCACGTTCCGATTGACGCGCTGTTCCGGATGCAGCCCGAGGCGCTCGGGGCGATGATTACCGCCGACCGCGCGGACGGACTCAAGCCCTGGCTTGTGATTGCCGCGGCGGGGACGACCGACACTGGCGCAGTGGATCCGTTGGCGGAGATCGGGCAGGTGGCAGGGCGCGAGCGCTGCTGGTTCCACGTCGATGCCGCGTATGGCGGCTTCTTTCTGCTCACCGAACATGGCCGGCACATCCTGCACGGCATCGAGCGGTCCGACTCGGTCGTGCTCGACCCGCACAAGAGTCTCTTCCTCCCGTACGGCTCCGGCGTCGTGCTGGTCCGCGACCCGCGGCCGATGCTGGCGACGCACCACTACTTCGCCAGCTACATGCAGGACGCGATGTCGGCACTCGACGAGGTATCACCGGCCGACGTCTCTCCCGAATTGAGCAAGCACTTCCGGGCACTCCGCATGTGGCTGCCGCTCAAGCTGGTGGGCCTGGCGCCGTTTCGCGCCGCGCTGGATGAAAAGCTCCTGCTGGCGCGCTATTTCCGCGACGCCGTGTCGCCGCTGGGCTTCGAGGTCGGGCCCGAGCCCGACCTTTCGGTCGTGACCTTCCGCTGGGCGCCGCCCGGCCTCGGTCTCGAGGAGATCAACCGGCTCAACCAGCGGATCATCGAGTACGTCCGCCACGACGGACGGGTCTTCCTCTCCTCCACGATGATTGACGGCCGCTACACCCTGCGGCTGGTTGCGCTGGCCTTCCGGACCCACCGCCGGACCATCGACACCGCGCTCGCGGTGCTGGCAGAGGCGGTGGAGGCACTGGAGAGCAGCTAGACGGACGGCAGTCGAGGGTGCGGAACAGCCGGTGCTCCCCGACGGGCCCAGCGTTGCCGCGGACCGGCGACGATATCTCATGGTTGGTGTGAGGCTGATTCGGAATGACGATCGGGTATCCCGTTTCGTTCGTGCGACCGCGGGTCGCTCGGCTACGCGCCGGGCGACAGCACGTTTTCGATCCGGCGGTCAGGGACGAACCACATCACTGCGACCACGACGTAGAGGCCGAGCGCGATCCAGCGATTGGCAAACGAGATGGCGATGGCGAGCGCGTAGAGTGCCAGCGAGATCATCTCCTTCCGGCTTTCGCCAACGGCCATGGCGAGCCTTGATTCCGCCCCGTGATGCCGCACCAGCACTTGCGCGAGGACGAAATACGCTACCCCTGCCATGAGGAGCACCGCCCCGTAGAGCGCCACTGGCAGCGGCGCGAAGTGATTTTCGCCCATCCAGCCAGTTGCGAATGGCACCAGCGACAACCAGAACAGGAGGTGCAGATTGGCCCAGAGCACCCGCCCGTTCACCGTCCCGGCCGCCTGGATCATGTGATGGTGGTTGTTCCAGTAGATTCCGTTGAACACAAAGCTGAGCGCGTAGCTCAGCAGCACTGGCACCAGTGGTCGCAGTGCGTCCGGGTCGGCAGAGTGCGGCACTTTCATTTCCAGTACCATGATCGTGATAATGATGGCCAGCACGCCGTCGCTGAACGCCTCAAGTCGTCCTTTTCCCATCGGTGACTCCCGGGTGACTTTTCAGATCATCGGTCGGCGGCAGGGGATTGCCGCCGGCCAAGGGTCCATCCGAACCCGACCTACCCGCCCCGCCCCACCAGCACCGAGGCTGCCTGACACATCTCCGTCAGGTTCAGTCGAGCGGTATCCAGCTCGACCAGCGGTCCGCGCTTCCGGGCCTGGTGCCGCAGCGCCTGCTCCCGTCGGTGAAAGAACTCCTGAGACTCCAGCACCAGCTGCTCCACCCGGGTCCGGCGCCTGGGCAATCGCTCTCGTATCCGGTGGCAGGCGGTCTCATAGTCCGCGGTGAGGAAGAGTGTCAGGCTGGGTGCGCAGAGGTAGGGCTCGAAGGGAGCGCAGATCCGGTCAAGATCGGATTCGGCAAAGGATGACTCCGCGAGCAGCAGGGAAAGGGGGCTCTCCAGGTATCGATCGCAGATCACATCGCTCCGGATGAGTTGCTGCTGGACCAGGTCGGAGAGATGCAGGGTGGCGCCTAGGTAGTACAGCAGTCGCGGAAGTGCCGCGACCTCGGTATCCAGCGCGACCCTTTCCCGAAACGCCACGAACTCCACCGGATAATGGAAGACCACGGCTCCCAGCCGGTCGCCGAGCGCCCCGGCCACGGTGCTCTTCCCCACCCCATTGCAGCCCGACACCACGATGAATCTCCGCTCCAGATGACCGGTGCTCGCCGTGCCACCGGGCGCAGCGTCGGGTTTCTGGTCGGCGACCGAGGTTGGTTTTCCACGACCAGCAATCATCTTGCGAGCGCGCCTTTCTGTTCCGGTGGACCGGCCCTTGAATGGAGCGGCGTAGAGGGCTTCCTTCCACGCATACGCCTCCCGGTATTCCCCGCAGTCATCGTACACCGCGCTTCTGATCGAGGCCAGTCGTGACAGGTCCGCGGGCACCGCACACCCCAATCATGACCGACATCCTCGAGCGCGCCCGGGAGATCAGCCGCACGATTCTCCCCCGGTGGGCGCCTGTGGTGGACCGCGAAAACCGCTTTCCCGAGGAGAGCGTGGCAGCGCTGCGGGAGGCCGGGTTACTGGGATATTTTGTGCCGCCAGAGCTCGGTGGGCTTGGTGGCGACGTCGGCACCTATCGCCAGATCGCCGAACTGCTGGGTCGGGAGTGCCTGTCGACGGCGATGATCTGGGTGATGCACGCCCACCAGACCGCGGTCCTGGCGGACCATCGCACCCCCGCCCACGACCAGTACCTCCGCGAGATCGCAGCCAACGGCCTGCTCCTCGCCTCGGTGACCTCGGAATACGGGAAGGGCGGAGACGTGTTGCGGGCCGACGCCCCACTCGAGCGCGACGGCGCGCTCCTCCGGCTGCGGCGCCGGGCCCCGGCGGTCAGCTACGGTGCCCAGGCAGGGTTCTTCCTCATCACCATGCGCTCGGCGGAAGACAGCCCTCCGACGGATGTCACGCTGGTGCTGGTGCGGCCGGGGGACGGAGCGGTGAGCGTGGCGGGAGAATGGCACGCCCTGGGACTGCGGGGGACGGCCAGCGTTCCGATGGAGTTCGATGTCGTCGTGGACGGCCACCGCGTTGTTGGCGATTCGTTCCGGGAGGTCGCCCTCAGGACGCTGGTGCCGCTGGCACAAGCGGGGTGGACGGCGGCGTGGTTTGGGGCTGCCAGGGGAGCCGTCGCCCGTTTCCTGCTCGAACAGCGCCAGAGGCGGACCCGGGACCCCAACTCCGATCTCTTCCTGACCCGGATGGCCGAGTTGCGGCTCGAACTCGATCTCATCGAGTCACTCCTGCTGCGGGTCACTCACCGCCTGGACGAACTCCGGGAACAGCGCGCATCGTTCGCGAGCTACGAGGACTTCGGCCACAACATCCTGGTCAACAACCTGAAGATCGCCGGGTCGCGACTCGCCTTTTCGGTCGCCGACGGACTGATCGAGGTCAGCGGCCTCAACTACGGCTACCTCCATTCCGACGGCTCCGGATTGGAACGGGTCTTCCGCGACCTCCGCTCTGCGGCGCTGATGTACAGCAACGACCGCCTCCTGCTGGCCAACGGACGGCTGCTGCTGGTCGAGAATCTGCCGGTGAACCGGATCTGGGATCCAGGCACGCCGGACCGCGGCTAGCGGGAAGAGAGCACTCCCAGCAATCGACCGTCCGCGTGCATCTTTTCGACAACCTGATGGCTTGATCCCGGCTGGGGGCAGAGCTCGACGCCAGGGCAGCCCCCAATCCGTTCGGCAAACTTGCGGTCCCTCGGGGAGTCCAGACAGTAGAAGATCTTGTAGCGGGTCTGTCCGTTATGCTCGGCCAGCAGCAAGGCCAGATCACGATGGGCCTCAGGGAACCGCCAGGTGTCCGTTCGCCCGGCCATCTTCCCCAGGCGTTCGAGGTCGATCAGCGTCTGGGGCGAGAAGGCGTAGACGACGTCGGCCTTGAGGTAGTGCCCGAACAGGATCGCGGCGTACCCGCCCATCGAGCTCCCGAGGCAGAACGAGCGGCGCACGTGAGGCAGCGCCTCACGGCAGGCTAGGAGATGCCGCTGCAGAGCATCGATATCCTGCAGTTCCCGATTGACCCCGGCATGATAGAAGAACTGGTTGTAGTCCCGGACCATGACCAGGTTGACGTCCATCAGTCCCGTCGCACGGAAGAATGTCAACGGTTCCATCGTGAGCCGCATTCGCCGCCCCTGGAACACATAGAACAGCTCGGTGGAATCGGGTCGTTTCCAGGTGACCAGCGCCTGCGCCTCCTTGATGGCCGCCGGCACCAGCTCGGCCTGCATGTCGCGCCAATGTCTCCGGAACCAGAGGTACACCCGCTCGATGATCGTTGGCACGGTTCCGTTCCTCTTGCGACGTGGGCAAAGCGGACAGTAGCATTGGCCAGAGGGCCACCATTGGCGCGGCGATTCCACCGGCACCACTGCGCGCCCCGTCCGGACAATTCGGCCTTTTACGGGAGAACCATGAGCACTCGTACGACCGAGCCGGACCTCACGCTGGGTCCTGAGTGGGCCGCCCTGGAGCTCGTCAGCGTCGGGCGAGCGCGGGAGTGTCCGGAGCAGCTCCTGAAGCTCCTCTCCCTGCCCGATTTCCACTGGGGCGAGCTGCTGGAACAGGCACTGCGCCACCAGATGCTGCCGCTCCTCGCGTGGCACGCGCTCGATCTCGCCGAACAGCACGGACTCCCGCTCCCTGGGCGACTGGCTCAGCACCTGTCCGAGGTACTCGAGACCAACCGCTGGCGCCTCCAGGTCTTCCGCCGGGAAGCCGCGCGGATCGGCGCGGCGCTCCGGGCGCTCGACGTCCCCTTTGTGGCGACCAAGGGCATCACGTTCGAGTCCACCATCTACCGTGGCGCCGGTGTCCGGATGCTGAAGGATATGGACTTCATGATCCCACCGGTCGCTCGAGAGACGGTCGCGGTAGCCCTCCAGCAGCTGGGTTATCGGTCCGGCAACTACGATCGGGGGACCGGAACGATCGTGCCGCTTCCGCGCCGGATGGAGATGACCTATGCGCTGAACCCGGATCACCTGCCGCGCCACGCCCGACTGGCCGACGATCCCTGCGTGCCCTTCCTCTATGTGGACTTCGCGAACAGCCTGACCTGGAGCAAGAGCCCCTATGACGTGCCAGTCGATGAGGCGTTACGGCACCAGGTGCAGCTGCCGCTCCCGGGCCTCATGCCGGCGACCATTCCCTGCTTCACGCCCGACTTCCAGTTCCTCTTCACGGTGCTCCACCTGTTCCGCGAAGCGTGGATGGAACAGTGGCTGGAGATGGAACTCGATGTGAGCCTGATGAAGTTCGGCGATGTCATCCTGCTGTTCAATGCCCACGTGGCGGAGCTCTCGGGTGGCCGATTCACGGCCCTGCTGGAGCAGTACGGCGTGGCAGAACCGGTGGCCTGGGTGCTGGAGCATACCGATCGGACCTTTGGGACCGGGATGATCGAGGCGCTGGGCCTCACGGGGCGGGTGAACGATCAGTGGCTCGCCCACGCCCACCCGTCCCACGGCAAGGAGCGAGCGTGGCGGGGCACGATGCGGGAGCGGCTGTGGGCCAAGGACCGGCGGGCACTCTTCAGCCTGATCGGCGCGGAGCCTCCCCGGTCCTAGGAGCCCCCGGCCGGGACGCCACCAGCTCGCGAACCGCGGCCAGCAGCGTCTCCCCGGTACGAAACACCTTGGGGTCGAGCATGACGGTTGGAAAGGTGATCGAGAACGCCCCTTCCACCTCCAGCAGCAGCGCAATCGCACTCATGGAGTCGAGGCCGAGCAGAAAGAGCTCGACCGTCATGTCGATCTCGCCATCAGGCAGACCGGGGAGATGCTGGCGGAGACAGCGATGCAGCACGCGAGTATGCTCGTCCATCGCGGCAGTATCAGCGCCGCCCGGAAGGTTGTCAAGCTGGCTACGGGAGGGGAATGCAGATGCCGATCGAGCACCATCACACGATCAAGGCGGGAAGCGCGTCGAAGCTGCTGCTGTTCTTTGCGGCCGATGCCCGCCATCCGGCCGTGGGGAAGCCGGGTGTGAGACACGACGCGCCCGGTGCGGTCGCAGGGTTCATCCGTGAGGGTGAAGCCGCCGCTCATCCTGTGCCGCTCGCGCCCGGGCGCCTGGGGCACTGGGCTCCCGGCTCGCTGACCGAGGTCGATGCCGAGCTGATGCCCGGCGTTTATCAGCTCGGGGCGCCGGACGAGATGCTCGCGCGGGGATCGACCCGCGCGCTGCTGCTGGTGCGGTTCCCCGGTGCCACGGTCGCCCCGATCGAGATCAGCCTGGTCGCCTACGATCCGCAGGACAGCGAGCGGATCGGTGTGTCGAGCCTGGCCAATGATGAACGACACAAGTTCCTGCGACGGGCCATGCCCCGGCTGACCGAGATGGAACTGGGCCTCGGCGCACAGGTCGAGGAAGAGCTCCGGCGAACACTCACCACCCGGCCGGAGGACTGACCCCATGTCCTATGTGCTCAAGAAGGGGACGACGGCCAAGCTGATCCTGCTCCATATCCGCGAGGCCGCCGACGGTTGCTCCGGCAAGACCGGGCTGGGACCACTCGCCCCCGGGGCCTCCGCCGCGTATCTCCGCGAAGGCGAGCGTGAGCCACGCCGCATCCCCCTCGTCCAGGCCCGGCTGGGCGAACACCTTCCGGGTGGCATGGCGGAGGCAGACCCCCGTCTCATGCCTGGTGTCTACCAGTTCGGTCTCCCCAACGCGGTACTGGAAGGAGGCGCCGACAGCGCGGTGGTATCCCTGCATTTTGCCGGGGCCATCGTCGAGCCCATCCAGATCAGCCTGGTGGCCTATGATCCGCAGGACGAGGCCCAGATGGGCATGACTGCCCTGACCCCCGCCGGCCGTATCGCGGCGCTGCGTGGCGCCTTTCCCAGAGTGGCGGCGAGAGAGCTCGACGAGATGCAGGCGAAGCTTGAGCACTCACCGAAGGCGTGAAGCCCTATCGCCGCAGGCTCATCGGACTTCCGCTACAGCGATCGCTGTTCAGCGGCATCAGCCGCGCCCCGGCGACGATCGGCCTGCTCGGCGTGCTGCCGGATGACCGTCTCGCTGCCTGGCTGGATGACGAGGGGAACCTCCACCTCGATACGACTGACGTCGAGCGCCTGACAGCCGCACTCCCCGCGCGGGCCACACCGGCGCTCTTCGAATCCATGGAACGCGGCCTCGCCCTCGCCTGCGACGTGGTGATCCAGTCCACTGAACACTCCTGGAGTCGTGCCATCTCGGCGGATGAAGCGGAAGCGCGCGCGCTGCTCTCCAACGTCGGCGAGGCGGTGGCGACGCTGCTGCCCTATGGCATCCTGAGCAAGTTCGTACCTGATGCGCTGTATCAGCTGCTCCAGGCCAGCGGCGACTCCCGCGATCCCCCCTTCCCGGCCTGGAGCCCCGGCACCGAGTTGACCCGGGCGGCGGCGTCCCTCTGCGTCTCCTGCCACGCACGGGGGTACTCGCCAGAACGGCTCAGGACCGAGTGGCCCCTCATACCGACCGACGTGGCCACGATCATCGAGGACTTCTGCCGCGGCCACACCGGCATCGGACCGCTGGCCTGTGAGGCGCCAGGCTACGAAGATCCGTGCTATGTGATCGGCATCCTCGAGGGGATGCTCGCCGAGGACGATCCCGCGGAGCTGCTGCGCCGGCTCGGGCCCTCGGTCACGATCCCGCCGGTCGAGCTCCCGTCGGCGGAGACGTCGCCGTTGCGGCGGCTGCTGGCGGCCTGGCTCACCTTCCTCGATCGGGAGACCTGGTACGTGCGCCGCGCCTTCTACCTCGGCCTGCGTCCGATGCTCCATCAATTGCTGCCCGCGTACCAGCGAGCCGATCCTGAGTTCGTCCCCGAAGACCTCCTGTTCCTGAAACTGGATGAACTGCTCGCGCCGACGGCGGAGCCCCGAGTCGCCGCGACGCGCCGGGCGCGATACCTCGCCGATGCCGAGTACTTCGCGAAATACGGGATCACGGCGGATCGACTCCATACCATCATGGCGCAGCGATGAGCGAACAATCCGAGATCCGCCTCTCCGGCCGAGCCGCCGCGCCGGGAAAGGCCAGCGGCCCGGTCCACCTCGTCAATGAGGCATCGCTGCACCAGCCGGTTCCAACTGGCTGCATCCTGGTGACGCGGATCCTGCATCCCCATCAGGCACCGTTGCTCGCTCGTGTCGCCGGCATCGTCACCGAGGAGGGCTCGCTGCTGCAGCATGCGACGACACTGGCACGAGAGTTCGGGGTGCCCGCGGTCGTGGGTGTCAGAGGCGCCACGGTGCAGTGCCGAGAGGGGGACCGCATCGAGGTGGACGGCGATCTCGGCGTCGTGGCGCTGCGGGCGCGGTCAGGGGACGGGGGCGGGCAATGACCTCCTCTCCCTTTGTGGCCCACTTCCAGAGCGAGGCACCCCAGGCCCGACGGCTCGGCGGGAAGGGGGCCAGTCTCTGCCGGCTGGTGCAATCCGGCTACCGCGTCCCCGCCGGCTTCGTGATCCCGATCGATGCGTTCCGGCAGACCTGCGATGCCCTGCATCTCGGTGCAGCGTTGGCCGCCATCAACGAAGGGCTGGCGCGGCGCGGTGACGTCGCGCGGCTGGGAGCGCCGGTCCAGTCGCGATTGCTCGAGGGCCGGATCAGCGAAGCGGTCCTCGCCCCGATCCTCGCGGCCGTCGATCGGCTCGCCCTCTGGGAGCACAACACGGCGGGCGTCCTGGTGCGCTCGTCGGCCACGGTGGAGGACGGTACGGCGCACTCTTTCGCCGGAATCTTCGAGTCGATCCCGATCAGCACGCCGGAGGCGCTGGAACGGACCATTCGTGAAGTCTGGTCGTCGGTGTTCTCGCCCCGCGCCCTGAGCTATTGTCGGGAGATCGGCCTCACCGAGTACCCCGGGATGGCAGTCGTCGTCCAGCGGTTCCTCGACGCGGAGCGGTCAGGGGTGATGTTCACCCGATTCTCCGGCCGAACCCTGGTCGAGCACGTCGAGGGCGGGTGCGAAAAGCTGGTGAAGGGGGAGGTAACCCCGGAACAGCTGTGGATCCCGGGCCCGGGAGAACCGCCGACCGAGACCGGCAGTTTGCCAATGGAGCACGCCCGGGAACTCTCCCGACTGGCCGTGAGCCTGGAGCAGGCGTTCGGCGCGCCGCAGGACGTCGAGTGGGTCCTCTTCGAAAATGCAGTGCATGTCGTCCAATCGCGGCCGATCACCACCACCGCGACTCCGGCGTCAGCCGGCGTCGCGCCGATGGACCTCGGAGACAGCACGCCCTTTCTGCGCGGCATCCCCGCCAGCGGCGGCTGGGGCGCCGGCCCGGTACAGCTGGTGTTCAATATCGATGATGCGCTCGCGCTGAAATCGGGCCAGATCCTGGTCACCCCGATGACCAATCCGGACATGGTGGTGGCGATGCGGAAGTCCGCGGCAATTGTCACCGACGTCGGTGGCGTGATCTGTCACGCCGCAATCGTCTCGCGGGAGCTTGGCCTTCCCTGTGTGGTCGGGACTGCGGCGGCCACCACGACGATGCAGACAGGGGACATCGTCACCGTTGATGGAACCGAGGGCGCGGTCTACCGGGGAAGGCCCGAGGGCGCCGGCCGCGCGGCGCCAAAGAGACCGGCGGTGTGGACCGATGTCTGGTCGCGGTGGACCGCTGTCACCGCCGCCCGCCCGGACCTGGTCCCCATCATCTCCAGCGTCGATGCGCTGGCAGACCTGCCCCCGGGCCACAACACCCTGGTGCTGACGCCCGATGTGGATCTGCGCTGCGATCCTGCGGGACTCTGGGTCGATCTCGAGGGAATGAGCGTCGGCGCGGCTGACGGGATCGTGGACGGTTACCTGATACGCGTGGCGGAGCTCGCGCAACGGGCCGGCATCAAACGGCTCTACCTCCTCCCTCACGACCCCAGCCTTTCGGCACCGGTCGCCGCCGCGATGCTCCGGATCGGGTCAGCACCACTCCAGCTTCACGCTGAGGCGGCCGATGCACCCATGATCGTTCTGGCTCCCGGTTGTCACCTCCCCGCGGCAGGCTCCGCGATCCCACTCGCCGCGGCGGCGCTCTGCGGTGGCGGTGTCTTTGATGTTCCGACGCTTGCCGGCATGGAGACCGCGACCGCGGCCGCACTCGATACCCTCAAGTTCTTTGGTCACCAGCCCGCCGCCAGCCTGGGCCCGATGCCCGCCGCGGCCCGACGCCGCGACTGGTGGCAGCTGCTTCCCGAATACGGCCGCTTTCACCAGGAGTTCAGCACCGCCGAGGCGACCGGTGATCACACTTGGCTGGAGGTGCGTCCGGAGTTGGTCATCTCCGCCCTGCTCAAGTCGCTGGTGCAGCCCGGCTTCGAAATGGTACCGCGGGTCATGGGCTTTCCCGGCCTGCCCCCGATGCATACCAAGTGGATCAAGTGCCGGTACCACTTCCGGTCGGACAGCTTTGCGCTGGCGTGGCAGGCGATCGTGCGCGGCACGTGGAGCGCGGAGTACATGGCGGACCTGATGCGACGGATACGCACCTCGTATCGGCAGCTGGGCGAGGTGCTCGTTCTGTTTCCGGGCGGCGCGACGGAGCTTGCTGCCCTGACCCCGGAGCGGATGGTGGCACTGATGACGTCGTGGTGGCCCCGCTGGGTGGAGTTCTTTGCCCTCTGCTGGTTCATCCAGGCCCAGGGTGACGACATCGTCTATCCCTTCCTGAAGGAGACCGTCGCGGATGGCCTGGAGCGGGTATCACGCGACTCGGATGACTTCGCCTGGCCCGGTCTCACGGACCTGATGGCACCAACGACGCCCGTGATGAGCGGCGCGTACATGGCGAGTGTTGGCCGGCTGCGGGACGCGCTGGTGGAGGCGGGACTCACGACGACGGAGGAAGCCATGGCGGCGCTCGCCGCAGGCGGGGCGGATACGGCGGCTTCCGCGCGGCTGGCGCAGCACCTGGAGCAGTGGCACTGGATGCGCGACCGGGACCTGCTCTTCGAACCCTGGGACACGCCCCAACGGGTGATCGACACGGCACTCAAGACCGACCCGCACATCGCCGCGCCGTATCAGGCCAACCTGCGGCGCAACCGGCTGGCGCTGAGCGTCCATTTCGATCTCGCCCATGGAGCCGGCCGGGCCGACGGACTCAACATGGCCGGGCGCTTCCTGCACGACCTGAACGTCGAACGGGAAAATCACCACGTGCTCTGGCTGAAGTACTCCTATCCCTTGCGCCGGCTGGTGCTGGAGATCGAGCGCCGGTTCGTCGCGCTCGGGAGTCTCGAGCCGGGCGACATCTTCTTCTTGCAGGCACCGGAGCTGATCGAGGCGACCGGCCAACTCCCGGCGCCCCTGCCACAGAAACTGGTGCGGGCCGTGAAGAACCGCCGTCAGGGGTATCTCCATGAAGCGAAACTGGCGAACGCGGCACCGACGGTGCTGACCCGGGAGGTCGATTACTACTAGCCCGGAGCAGCTCCCGGTTGAGCGCCGGCCGCTTCGCCGGGTCGATCGTCCCGTCAACCCGGAGCTGGAACGGCTCCCCGCTGCGCTCGCGCAGCCGCCGGAACTCCCTGCCTGCCGTCCCGGCGCCAGCCACAAGCTGGAGGAAGGCGTGGTTGGCCGTCCCTTCGCTGCCGAGGACCTTCCGCGCGTTCCAGAAATAGGACTGTTCGTCCCGGTGCATGTCGTCGAAGCTGATGAGGAAATCGTAAAAACCGGAAAACTCGCTGCGATAGCGCCGCTCGAAGATATCGAGGCCTGCCTCCTCCAGCATCTCTCCCCGGAAAATCGTGGCAATGGACCGGGCAGCCAGCATGCCGCTGTAGGTCGCCAGATGTACACCGGACGAGAAGACGGGATCGACGAAACAGCCAGAACCAGCCGCTGGAAGACCTCCGCGACAGTGGCATCAATCCTCCCGGCCGATCGACGCAGGTGTGGCCTTGGCAACAGCAGCCGGGGGCGCTCCGCCGACCCTGACGGGGCGGATTCACCTAGCGACCGTTACCGGCGGCGGGTAGGTTGGGGCGTCAGGCGATCACTCCCGCCCGCGGCCGGCAGCCGCACTGAAGGTCCGGGTCCGCGGGCCATTTTGTCCATCTCATGGCGGCTGCACGACGATGGCATTCATCATCGCGGGGCACATGCGGTCCGGCACCACCATGCTGCGAGAGGTCTGCCAGACTCATCCTCGCCTCGAGGTGACCCGCGAGTTCGGCAATTTCCACCGGTTGGACCTATCCTACCAGAGGTACGCTCGCTTCATCCTGGGCCAGTGGTGGCGCAAGCGCGGCGGTATCGCTCCGCTGGCGCATGTGGATCACCCGGCTCGGCGGCCTGAGTTTCGCGACCTGCCATATGTGACCCGCTACCTGGCGCAGGTCTATCGCTTCCAGCACGGCCGGGTCACAAGCGGTGTCATCGATCAGGCGCTGCGCCAATTGCACCCCCATGCCACCCAGGCCGGGGACAAACAGCCGGATTACGCCCTGAAGCTGGATCAATTGACCGGGGAAACCGCGATCAGGTGCGTGTACATCTACCGCGATCCGCGCGACGTCGCTGCCTCGACCCTCGAGAAGACTCGTGGCCCCTGGTATCGTACACATACCGACGAATTGCGCGACCCGTGCCGGATCGCCCAACGCTGGGTCCGGATGATGGAGGCAATGGAGCGCTGCCGCGATCGCCTGCTGGTCATCCGCTACGAGGACATCGTCACCGACCCGGAGCCGGCGCTGGAACGACTCGGGGCGTGGCTCGACGTGGATCCTGCTGGGTTCGACCGTTCCCGCGTGCATAGCAACAGCATCGGCACCCACCCCATGAGACTGTCACCGCAGGACGTCGCCGACGTCGTCGAGGTGGCAGGGCCCACCATGCAACGCTATGGATACGCGGCCGAGTGACCGAAGAACCGAAGCGTCCCCGCTTCACGAACGCCTGGGCCGAGGCACGGCAGATCATCGGGCGGCACCGCTATCGGCTTGCCATCGGGCTGCTGCTCATGCTGGTGAATCGGGCCGCCGCCATGGTGCTTCCGGCGTCGACCAAGTTCGTAATCGACGAGATCATCGGTCATCGGCGAGCGGATCTGCTGGTCCTGGTGGCGCTCGCCGCGGGCGCCGCCACCCTGATCCAGTCCGTCACCAGCTTCACGATGTCCCAGCTGCTTGGCGTGGCGGCCCAGAAAGCGATCACCGACATGCGCCGTGTGGTGCAGGAGCATGTGATGCGACTGCCCGTCAGCTACTTCGACTCCACCAAGACCGGTGTGCTCATCTCGCGGATCATGAGCGACGCCGAGGGAATCCGGAATCTGGTCGGGACCGGCATCGTGCAGCTGACCGGAGGTTTCCTGACCGGGATCATCGCCGTGGGCGTGCTGCTGTGGCTCAACTGGCAGCTGACAGCCATCACCTTTGCCGTGCTGCTCTGTTTTGGCGGTGGGCTGGCCTATGCCCTGACGCGGTTGCGGCCGCTGTTGCGCGACCGGGGCAAGCTCAACGCCGACGTGACCGGTCGCCTCGCCGAGAGCCTGGGCGGCATCCGGATCGTGAAAGCCTACGTCGCCGAGCGGCGCGAAGACCTGGTCTTCACCCGGGGAGTCAACCAGCTGTTCCGGAATGTGGCCAAATCCGTCACGGCGGTATCAGCCCTGTCTGCTTTTGCGGCCGTGATCGTCGGGACCATCGGGATGCTGATCATCGTGATTGGGGGGCGCGCCGTTCTGGCCGGGACGATGACAGTCGGCGACCTGTTCATGTATGGTGTGTTCACCGGACTGATGGCTGCCCCGATGATTCAGATCGCGTCTATCGGCACCCAGATCACCGAGGCGTTCGCCGGACTGGACCGTATCCGCGAGATCCGGCTGATGGCCACCGAGGATGAGGACGCCGCCAGTCGCGCGCCGTTGGAAGATCTCCAGGGCGAGGTGAGCTTCGAGGAGGTGAGCTTTGAGTACCGCCCTGACACGCCGGTGCTGAAGCACGTGACCTTCCGCGCCCCCGCGGGCTCGACAACCGCACTGGTCGGCTCAAGTGGGTCAGGAAAGAGTACGCTGATCAGCCTGGTCATGACCTTCAACCAGCCGCTCTCGGGCCGGATCCTCGTGGACGGTCACAACCTGGCCACGACGCGCCTGCGGGACTATCGGGCGCATCTCGGCGTGGTGCTGCAGGACAACTTCCTGTTCGATGGAACGATCGCGGAGAATATCCGCTTCGGACGGCCGCAGGCGACCATCGAGGAAGTGCGGGCGGTGGCGCGCATCGCGCACTGCGACGCTTTCGTCGCCGGGTTCGACCAGGGCTACGACACCATCGTGGGAGAGCGCGGCATCAAGCTCTCCGGCGGGCAGCGCCAGCGCATCGCAATCGCGCGTGCCATCCTCGCCGACCCCCGTATCCTCATCCTGGATGAGGCTACGAGCAGCCTCGACAGCGAGAGCGAGGCCCAGATCCAGGACGGGCTCCGGGCGCTGCGCCGGGGGCGGACCACCTTTGTGATCGCCCACCGTCTTTCCACCATCGTGAGCGCGGACCAGATCCTGGTGCTCGAGGGCGGCGAGATCGTCGAACGCGGCACCCATGCGGCATTGCTGGCGCTGGATGGCCGATACCGCCAGCTCTACGACCGGCAGTACCAGATTGAGCGGGACCGGTTCATCAATCCAGGCGAGGACTTCACCCCTGAGCCCGAATCCGCAACGCCGGTCATCTCCCGTACGCCGCCGACCGCGCTGTGACTCCACCGAGTCTCCCGGCGACCTCCACGGCGCGCCGTTCGGGTCGGGATTGTCACACCGCGTTCAGCACCTCGAGGAGAATATCCATGGTGCGCCGGGCAGTGCGATCCCAGGAAAAGCGCTGCACATTCACCAGGCCGTCAGCACGCAGCGATGCATGCAGCGCCGCATCGTGCAGCAGCTGCTCCATGGCCTGTGCGATCTCGGCGGGGTCCCGGGCATTCACCAACAGCGCCGCTGTGCCGGCAACCTCGGGCATGGCTGAATGATTCGCGGTGATGACCGGTGTGCCGACGGCCTGGGCTTGAAGGATGGGAATGCCGAATCCTTCGTAGCAGCCTGGGAACACGAGGGCGTGGGCCGCGGCGATGAGCGCTGGCAAGTCCTCCTCGGGGACGTACCCTGGCATCCGGAGATGCGAATCACACCCGACGTCGCCGATGGCCCCCTCGATCCGGTCGAAGCCAAATCCCGGCGTGCCGGCCAGAACCAGCGAAACCCTGTCCTGGGCACCAAGCCGCTGCCTCAGCTGCGTAAAGGCACGCAGGATGTTCACCACATTCTTCTTGGCTTCAAGGCGCCCGAGGTACAGGTAGAACGGCTGGGTGAGGCGATACCGCGCCAGCACCTCCATCTTGCGTGCCACAGTAATGCTGTTGTTGTAGACGGCCGGGTCGACGGCGTTCGCCGTTACGCTGACCCGATCCGGCGCCGCTCCATAGGCCGTGAGAATCTCCTGGCGGGAGAACTCGGACACCGTCAGGATGCGACTGGCGATGCTGACCGCACGCCGCGCGGCGAGCCGATGAGTCAGCCGGCTGGACACCGAATAGAGATTCGGCAGTTGCACGAAGCCGATATCGTGGAGCGTGGCCACGACCCGCTGCGGCGGGAACAGCGGCAGGATATGGGTCGGCTGGAACAGCAGATCAACCGGCCGGCGCCAGAGCTCCCACGACAGACCGCACAGAGTCCAGAAGGGTCGGTGCCTCCACGGCACGATCCGCCCGCTCCAGTGCACCGGCATCTGTTCCAGTCCGTCACGCAACGGGTCCCGGGAAAGAAGGACGCACTCGACCCCGGGTTCCTCCAGCTGCTTCATCGCCTGGATCAGGTGATAAGCGTACCACTCGGCGCCGGTACGCCGCGGTGCATTCGCCCTCGAGGCATCGATGCCGATTGTCACCATGATTGACCAAGCTCAGAGTCGCCGGGCGATGCGTGACCTTCGAGCAGATGATAGTCGTCGATGACACGCCGTGCCATGCTGGGCCACATGACCAGTTCCCCGATCTTCATCGTCGGCTGCCCCCGCAGCGGCACCACACTGCTGCGCAATCTGCTGCGATCGCATCCGCAATTGACGTTTCCGTCCGAGTCCCACTTCATCCCGCTGTTCTACCGCGCCTACGGCCATCCACGGACCGAGCGGGACGCCGTGGCGCTGGCGGCGCGCATCCTCCGGCTGCAGTGGTTTCGCCAGTGGCATGTCCGCATCGAGGCGGGGGAGTTCGCCCCGGACCGTACCTTTCAGGCGGTGACCTGTCGTCTGTTCGAGGCGTGGGCGCGGAAGGAGGGCAAGCACCGCTGGGGTGACAAGACCCCGCACTACGTCGAGGAGATTCCGGTACTCGCCGAGTTGTTCCCGGCGGGCAGGATCATCCACATCATTCGCGATGGCCGCGACGTGGCCCTGTCCTGGCTGAAAGCCGGCTTCGAGCCACGGAACGTTTACACCGCCGCCATGCTCTGGCAACGGTACGTCTCCGCTGGTTGCCGCGACGGTGCGCTGCTTCCGCCGGCGACCTATCTGGAAGTGCGCTACGAGGCGCTGGTCAAGCAACCCGACACCACCATGCGGAAGGTTTGCGCATTCGTCGACGAATCCTTCACCGAGGCGGTGCTCCATCCCTCCCCGATTCGGGGGATACTGCGCCCCAAGATCATCGGGGGCGGTGTACCCGAGGCGGCATCAAAGCTGGAAAGCATCGCACCATCCGCGGTCGACTGGACCGTCGAAATGCCGTCGGCGGACCGGCTGCTGTTCGAATCGATCGCGGGTGACCTCCTGGAGATCCTGGGCTATGAGGTCACCGGGGCCCGCCGCTCAATCTCTGCGGGGGAGCGAATGGCGTGGAGCCTGCACCACCGGCTGTGGTGGGTCATCGAGCGGCTCAACACGAAAGGAAGTCACCGATGGTTGCTGGCGCATTTGGAGCTTCGCCGGGCCGCCGCCCGGGCCCGCGCACGCCAGGTGGCCGCGCCCGACTCCTCTCCCTCAACGTGAGGTCGCCTGGCCGGATCACCGGTTGCGGATGCCAATGGCCCTGCTGAGCGCCGGATCAGTGTCGTTGCAATGGTGGTGACCCTCGTGGTCACAGCGGCACTGCTGCTCGCCGCCCTGGTGCTCTGCGTCGGCAGCGCGGCCGTCTGGTCGAGGCATCAGGCCCTGACGCTCGTGCGACAGCTCGCCCCCGCTGCGTTGGACTCCACGAGGACCAGGATCATTTATACCGCCAGTTCGCTTGACCCCGGCGGCGCCGAACGGGTGGCGCTCGATCTGATGGGCAGCATCGACCCGGAGCGGTTCCTGATCATCCTGATAGTCCGGGATGCATTCCACCAGCCCAGCGTTTTCGACCACACCATCCACCGGGCCGAGGAACGCGGCATGATGGTCATCCACAAGCCCCGGACGACAAACCCATCGCGGGACCCGTGGGCCCGCAGCCCGCTGGGCAGGCTCATCGGCCTCATCCCTGCAGCCATGCGAACCTTCAGGGCGGTCCTCACCGAGTACGCCGTCTATCGGACCATTCGTCCGCAAGTCCTTCATCTCCATTTGGTGCTCGGGTTCGGACCATTCGCCAAGAAGCTGGTGGCCCGGGCGGCGGGTATTCCGGTCGTGGTGACGACCTACCACCAATTCCCCCTCTCGCATCGCCCGTCGACCCATCGCCCGTACCGGGGAATCGTCGACCGTGCCATGATGCAGTGCATGGATGCGCTGACCCTCGTGGGCATGCAGCGCATCGATGATGTCATGATTGCGACCAGCCCCGAGGAACGGGAGGCGCATATCGCCACCGGGATTCCGGAGAACAAGATCGTGATCATCCCGAATGGCATCGACCTCGGACCATATGAGAACCCGCCTTCCAACGCGATCCTGGCCGCATTGAGAGATCGGTTGGGCATTCCGCCCCGGGCCTTTGTCTTCGGGCACCTTGGGCGGCTGAGCGTGCAGAAGGCACAGCGTTACCTGATTGAGGCAGCAGTTGCGGTGCTGCGCGACGCGCCTGAGGCGTTCCTGGTGATTCTTGGCGAGGGAGAAGCACGCGGAACTCTGGCCGCCCAACTGGCCGCCACCGCGGACGTGAGTATCCGCGGACGGATCCTGATGCCAGGACAGGTCCGGGATGTCGATGTGCCCGGCTACCACTTCATGTTCGATGCCTTCGTGCTCTCCTCCCGCTTCGAGGGACAGGGGCTGGTCAACATGGAGGCCATGGCCGCCGGGCGCCCCATCATCGCCACCCGGGTCGGAGGCGTCCCTTCCACCGTTGGCGATGAGGCCGCGATCCTCGTGGAGCCGGAAGACTCGCCGGCGCTGGCAGCGGCAATGCAAACGCTGCTATCCGACCCCGATCTGCGACGTCGCATGGGCCAGGCTGGCCGACGCCGCGCCCTGGCAATGTTCGACGTGCGGCGGGCGGCGCGTGAACATGAGGAGTTGTACCACCGGCTACTCGAGAAGCGGGCGCACAGTGTCTAGACCCAACCTCTTCATCATCGGGGCGATGAAGTCGGGAACGACTTCCCTGCACCGATACCTGTCAGCTCACCGACAGGTGTTCATGGCCGAACCGAAGGAGCCAAATTTCTTCGTGGAGGAGCTGAACTGGCGGAGGGGGCTGGACTGGTACCTGGAGCTGTTCACTTCCGCCGGGAATGCCGTGGTCGTCGGCGAATCCAGTACCGAGTACTCCAAGCTCCCCACCTACACGGGAGTGGCGCGAAGGATTCATGCCTTCGACCCCGAGGCGCGGCTGATCTACCTGATGCGTGATCCGCTGGACCGGATCCGGAGTCACTACTGGCACAACGTGGCGGACCAGAAGCACGAAGCGGAGCGACGCAACATGCTGACCGCCGTCCGGGAGGACCCGCGCTATCTCGCGTACAGCGATTACGCGATGCAGCTGGAGCCGTACCTCGAGCTCTTCGGCCGAAAGCGCATCGCCCTGTTGACCACCGAACAGCTCGCCGCCGACCCGACGGCGGTGGTCACCACGTTGTGCAGCTGGCTCGGGCTGACCGGCGTTCCCCCGTCCGACGCCTTCTCGGAGCGGTGGAACGTCCGGCCGGCGGCGGGACGGAGCGTCCGAGGCCGGGGGCTGCTGAACCGGCTGCGACACACCGCATTCTGGGAGACCGTCCGATCGTGGTGGCCCCGGCCGCTTCGTGACATCGGCCTTCGACTGGCGGAACGACGCACGCCGCTCCGGGACCGGTCGGAGCTCGAGGCAATCGACTACCTCCGGCCCATGCTGCGGGTCCGGGTCGGAGCGCTGACCCGGTTGGTTCAACGGGAGTTTCCCGAGTGGGAGACGCTCCATGGGTCCACGGGGGAGCTCGGCAGGGGCGGGGCAATGGCAGGGCCGATGGATGCGCTCTCGCCCCGCAAGGAGTCAGGCGAGAATTGATGTACCCGACAGCATTCCAGCTCTCCCCGGAGTCACCCCCATGCACCTGCATCGAGTTCCGGGTACGATCTTCACCGTCATGACATTCGCGACCGCTTCCCCAGGTCAGAGCCAGGCCGCCCCGGATACCTCGTCGATCGCCCAGGCAACCGTGGCCGGCAGCGCGTGGGTGAGCCTCCTCGATGCCGGGAACCCGGAGGCCAGCTGGGACTCGGCAGCCCCCGCGTTTCAAGCGGCGGTTACCAAGCGGGAATGGCTCCAGGCCGTCACCCGGGCGCGGGGCCCCTTCGAGCCATTCGGGACCCGGACACTGATTGGAGCGCAGTTCCAGGCCACGTTGCCCAACGCGCCCCCGGGCCCCTACGTGATCCTCTCGTACCGAACCGCCGTCGAGGGGAATCGCACGGTCATCGAGACCGTCGTCCCGATGCGCCTGGCGGATGGCCGCTGGCGAGTCTCGGGCTATTTCGTCCGGCCGTCCAGCTGAACTGGTGGCGACCGACTTTGAATCGCGATTGACAGCGCCGGCCGCGTAACGTATTCTCGAGGCATGATGCTCTCCCAGCGCCCTTCCCACTCGCTCGTCAGCTGTTGTACGCCGTGCGTCTGTTTCGCAGCGGTGAAGCCGCGGCGTGCCCGGTGGTGTTTCGACTGAGCAGTTGATACTGCGCTCACGAATGGCCCCGGACCCGCGTCCGGGGCCTCTTTTTTACC
>JANOFA010000348.1:0-2581 GCA_031413355.1 Gemmatimonadota bacterium
ATCGAACGGGCCAAGCGGGTCGCGGGTGCGCTGGTGATCGTGGGCGACGCGCGCGATCCCTTCACCGCGCTGGACGATTCGTTTCTGGTCGCGTTGGGCCAGCAGGTCGGCGCGGCGCTGGAACATGCCGACCTCACCGACCGGCTGCGCGCCCGCTCGGACGATCTCGAGCGACTCTCCGCCCGCATGCTGGACCAGCACGAGGACGAACGCCGCCGCCTCTCGCGCGAACTGCACGACGAAACGGCGCAGGTCTTCGCCGCCGTCAAGCTGCAACTGGGCGTGCTCAGCGAGGAGGTGCCGGCGCCGCAGGCGAGGCAACTGCAGCAGGTGGTCGCACTGGTGGACGACGGCATCACCTCGATCCGCAGTGTCACCGAACAGTTGCGCCCATCGCTGCTCGATGACCTCGGCCTGCTCCCCGCGGTGCGCGCGCTGGTGGGCGATAGCGAGTCCCGGACCGGCATCGCCGCCACACTCACCGCACCCGAGACACTTCCGCCGGTATCCTCCGATGGAGAACTCGCCATCTTCCGTGCGGTACAGGAGGGACTCGCCAATGTCGCCCGCCACTCCGATGCCCGCCGGGCCGACGTGACCATCATCGCCTCGCCGGAGCTGCTACTCGTGACCGTGGATGACGACGGTCGCGGGCCCGGTAGCGCCGTGCCCCGTGCCGGCCTGGCTGGCATGCGGGAACGTCTGGCTGCGCTGGGCGGCCTAGTGGCCCTGACGACGCGCCCAGGCGGCGGTGGCAGGCTCGCCATCACCCTGCCCCTCACGCAGGAATCGGCCGAGGAATGAACCGGGGATGACGGCACCGAAACTGACAGTCAGAATCATGCTGGTGGACGATCACGCGATCATCCGCGAAGGCGTGCGCCATGTCCTGGCCGCGACACCGGGACTCGAGGTCGTGGCGGAAGCGGGCGACGGCGAGACCGCCCTCGCACTGGCGCAGGAGTGCCTGCCCGATGTGGTCGTACTCGACCTCTCGCTACCCGGCCTCGGCGGCCTCGAGGTGACCCGACAACTGCGCGTGCTCCTGCCCGCGGTGCGGATCCTGATCCTCAGCGTGCACGATCATGCGGAGTACGTGGTCGGGGCGGTACGGGCGGGAGCCCAGGGGTACCTGCGGAAGGACAGTTCACCCACGGAACTGCGTGAGGCACTTCGGGTGGTCGCCAGCGGAGAGTCCTACTTCAGCCCCCCCGTCGCGCGGCAACTCTCCGCCGCGGTCCGGGGCGAGGCCTCCGGCGATGACGCCGCCGGTCGACTGGCACGCCTCACCCCGCGGGAGTGCGAAGTGCTGCGCGGCGTCGCCGGAGGGGAAACCAGTCGCGAGATGGCGGCCCGGCTCGGATTGTCACCCCGTACCGTGGAAGCCTACCGCGACAGCCTCGCGAGGAAGCTGGATATCCGCAATGTCGCTGGCCTCACCCGATTCGCCATCGAGGCGGGACTGGTCAGTCGCGAGGGACAATAGCCGTCAGCTCGCAGTTGTTCACTGACGGCTGACAGCCGACAGCTGACGGCTTAGCCCGGCTCGAAGGCTGCCAATTCCTCAGGTGTCAGCGGCGTATCGCTCTCCGCGGTCCGAAAGACCGGCACCTCAAACGTGGCGCTGTAGTCCACGCCTGGCACCTCCGCCGTCACGACGAGTCGCCAGACGACCCGGTTGGCCGAATCGCGTGCATCCGTCTCCTGCGCATCCGCCGGAATCGGGATCGCAATCGGAATGCTGATCCCCCCCGTCTCCTCCAATGCGCCCGGCATGGTCAGCGTGCGTTCCCACACCACCGCTTCATGGGTCGATCGGTTCTTGCCCGAGCCGGTGACCGTGATTCGCAGACTGCGTAGCGTGATGGAGAATCCGTCAGGCGGATCGATCGAGGTCGTCAGGTGCACTCGGCCCGCGAGGGCGCGCCCTGGCGGGGCCGGTAACGTGGCGAGCTCGAAGGTGGAAGTTCCATAGCGACGCCACCGCAGGAGCGCGAGCGCGGACAGCCAGATGAGCCCCAGCCCGATCAGTGGGAAGAGCAGAAAGAGCACCTGAGGCCCGGCGAATCCGGAGGACGAGAGGATGCCGTTACCCACCGCCGCCGAGACCCCGTTCCAGAACAGCGTGACCACGATCAGCAGCAGCGCCTGCGTGCGGGCCCCATCCGTGATTCGTCGCGAGCTCCAGTCCGCCCGGGCGCGCCACGGATCACCCGACGCAGCTTCGCTGGATCGTGACCTCCCTTTCCACGAGACAAACCACACCAGAACGATCGCAGCGGCAAAGATTGCGGCAAACGCCAGACGCGGCATCGCGTTGGCGTAGTCCTTCGCAGCGAGCGCCTCAAAGCCGGTCAATCCGGCACCGAGCGCGGCGAGGACGAACGGAATCAGGAAGAGGAGCAGGCAGCCGTGAGTACTCACCGGCGCCTTCATCAGTCGGGTTCGCCGGTGGCGATGGGCATCCCGCGCGTCGCCCACTCCGTCCAGGAGCCATCGTAGAGCATAGCACCGGGAACACCCAGTCGCTCGAGGCCGAGCAGCAGGTTGCAGGCGCTCGTGCCGGAACCACACGTGGCGA
>JANOFA010000349.1:0-2231 GCA_031413355.1 Gemmatimonadota bacterium
GTCGGGGCCTTTCTGATGGTTCTGCTGAGCTACGCCCTGGGCGCCTTCGTGGGGGATGGGTCGCGGGCTGGCAGGCCCCTACCGCCTGGCCGATGCCGCCGGCGGGAATCGCGCTGCTGCTTACGCTGGCGTCGGTGATGAACCTGCGGGCGATCCCGCATCCCGCCTGGTTCTGGGTCGCGAATCTGAGCCTGGTGATCGTGCTGCCGTTCGCGGGGGCGGCGCTGACCCGCGCCCGACCAGAGCCATCCGCCTGACAACCGTCCGCTGGCGCTAGAGCTCAACCACCTCGATGGTCACGCCGCCCGCCTGCACCTGCTGGACGGCAGTGAGGTCTGACACGCCGGCGAGGCGCGCGGTGGCCACACTGGCCTGGATCACGCCGAAGCGGCCGGTATCCTGCGCCAGCTTCGAGGCGACATTCACCGGGGAGCCGGCAATGTCGAAGGTCTCCGGTGCCAACTCGAAGAGCAGTACCCGTCCGCTGTCCATCCCGATCCGCAGCTCCACCCGCTGCGACGCCAGCTCAGCCCGGAGTTTCCGGGCAAAGGCGAGCGCATGTCGGGCATCATCGAAGAGATAGATGCTGACCTGCCCGGTCGTCTTGATCTCCTGGCCGGCAAGATCGAGGACAAGTTCGCCACCGAGCCGCCGAACCGCGGCCGCGAGGGCGAGGTTGTTGAGTGCGGCGACATCGGGCTCGTCCCCATCTTCCCGCTCTCGATCGATCACCACGACGGTCGATTCACGAAATTCCGGTCGCGGCACGATCGACGTGCGCCGGGTACGCTGGAACTTGCCGAGTCCGGTGTAGAACTCGTCGGTGAACGGCAACGGATAGCGGAAATCCGTCGCCAGGATGCTGCCGAGCCGTGGGCCCTGCACCACGCGCCAGATCCCGCCGAACTCCACGTGAACATCCTCTCGCGGCACGAGCTGCAATGCGGGATCGTCGTTGAGCCTGAGCCGGAGCGCTTCGGTGATGACCAGTTCCCCGGCCGTGGTCTCGTCTTCCGCCACGCTCTCGACCAGGTCGGCATCCGGACCGTAGATGGCGTTCCCCAGCTCGAAGAACTTGCCGGCGTGGGCACAGATGCCAATGCCGACCTCGCACTCCGCCGCGATACGGTCCTGCAGGGCAAGCAGCATTCCGAGCACATCTCCCGGCGGGATACCGTCGGCATAGAACATCTGGCTGTTGTCCGCCGCCCAGGTGCCCAGCGCGATGCCGCCGATGGCCTTGCCGTAGGCGTGCACCAGCTCCTTGGGGCGACTGACCATTGCCAGGATCTCGATCAGCGATCGCTCCTGGGTGAGCCGGGTGAGCCCCGCGGTGTCGGAGCTGACCACGATGCCGCGCATGGTGTATGGGCCCAGCAGCTCGTGGGCGAATTCGCGGGTCTGCGGACTGCGGGTCCACGCCGCGATGATATCGAGCGGCAGCGTCTGCCCGGCGTCGGCGGGGAGATCGAAGTACCCGGGCGGGAACCGCAGCGGATTGAAGCGGGCCATGATGGGTGGGGCGCCGGTCGACCGGGCCTAGAATTCCTGGCGGGAGAGGTAGGCGTAGCTGTCCCGCGCAAAGGCGAGCTGGTCGGGTGGCTCGTCATGCTCGAGGAAGAAGTGCTCGACGCCCGCCCGCCTGGCGGTGTGCAGCAGTGTCGGCCAGGGGATGACGCCATCGCCCACATTCACCTGGCTGCCATCGGTCCCCATGTCCTTCACGTGCACCAGACGGAAGCGGCCCGGATGGCGGCGGAAGTAGTCGGCGGCGTCGGCCCCGCCCTTCCGGATCCAGAAGAGATCGAGCTCCATGACCACACCGGCGGCGGCCGTGCCGTTCAGCAGGATGTCATAGCCGCAGGTGGAGCCATCACCCAGGCGGTCGAACTCGAAGTGATGGTTGTGGTACCCCAGCGTAAACCCCGCCTGCCTGAGGCGTGGCGCCAGTCGGCTCATTCGTTGGGTGACCTGGGTGTAGCCCGCGACAGTGCGCAGCTCCACCGGCAGCCAGGGAACGACGATCCAGCGATGCCCCAGCGCCTTTGCGCGGTTTTGCGCTGGGACTGCTGGCGATCCCGCTGGCCGCTCAGCCGCAACGCCCGGACACCGACTTTTGTGCGCGCATGCGCGCCCGGGATCCGGGCGGCATCTGCACGCCCAAGGGCGAATATGTAACGGCTGAAAAGGTCTATTTGCCCGACGGTCGGATCATCAACCGCACAACCGGG
>JANOFA010000350.1:0-10227 GCA_031413355.1 Gemmatimonadota bacterium
CGGCCAGCATGGCATAGGCATAGGCGTCACACCCCAGCCGGGCGAGGCGGGCGGCCGCGCGTACCTGGGTCCAGGCCCCCAGTTCAGCTGGCGCTCAAGTACCGCGGCGGGACGCTCGACACCATGGTCCTCGCGGGACTCGTCATCGCGCTCGGCGAGGTGGTCGACGATGCCATCATCGATGTCGAGAATATCGTCCGCCGGTTGCGGCTCAATCGCCTGGCGGATGTCCCGGCCAGCGCTTTCCATGTGGTACTGAATGCTTCGCTCGAAGTGCGGAGCGCGGTGGTCTTCGCCAGCCTGATCGTGATGCTGGTGTTCCTGCCGGTCTACTTCCTTGGTGGACTGGCGGGCAGCTTCTTCCGGCCGCTGGCCCTGGCGTATGTGCTGGCGATCGGTGCTTCGCTGCTCGTGGCACTCATCGTGACGCCGGCCCTGGCGCTGCTGCTCCTGCCCCATGCACCGGATGCGGGGCGGGATACCGCGGCGCTGTCCTGGCTGCGGGAACGGTATCGGCGCTGGCTGCCGTGGTTCGTGGATCGGCCGGTGCGCGCCACGCGGATCGGCGCGGGAGCGGTGGGCGGCGCGCTCCTGATCGTGCCGTTCCTCGGCGAGGAGTTTCTGCCCAACTTCCGGGAGTATGATTTCCTGATGCATTGGGTCGAGAAGCCCGGGGCCTCCATCGAAGCGAGCCGGCGGATCACCGTGCAGGCCAGCCGGGATCTGCGCGCCATTCCCGGGGTGCGGAATTTCGGCGCCCACATCGGGCGGGCGGAGGTGGCGGATGAAGTCGTCGGCCCCAACTTCACCGAGCTGTGGATCAGCGTCGATCCGGCGGTGGACTACGATGCCACCTTGGCGAGGATCCAGCAGACGGTCGACGGCTATCCCGGACTCTACCGCGATGTGCTGACCTACCTCCGCGAGCGGATCAAGGAGGTGCTCACCGGGACGAGTGCGTCGATCGTGGTGCGGCTGTATGGTCCCGATCTCGACGGGCTGCGGACGGCGGGTCAGGATGTGGCCTCGGCCATCAAGGGCATTCCGGGGGTGGCGGACCTCAAGGTGCAGGCCCAGGCGCTCGTTCCGCAGATCCAGGTGCAGGTGCGTCCCGACGCCGCCGAACGATTCGGCTTCACGGCCGGAGAGATCCGCCGACAGATCAGCACGCTGATCCAGGGGCGAAAGGTGGGCGAGGTGTATCAGCGGCAGGAGGTCTACGACGTGGTGGTGTGGGGAACGCCCGCCGTCCGGCAGGACGTGAATGCGCTGCGCCGGCTCAACCTGGCCGGTCCGGGTGGTGCGCTGGTGCCGCTCTCGGAGGTCGCCGAGGTCGTCATTCGCCCCACGCCCAACGAGATCACCCGCGAAGGCGCGTCCCGGCGGCTCGATGTGACGGCCAACGTCCGTGGCCGCGATCTCGGGAGCGTGGCGCGAGACGTCGAACGCGCGGCCCGCGCGGTCGCGATGCCCCCCGGCACTCACGCGGAGGTGCTGGGTGAGTACGCCGCGCAGCAGGCCGCCCGGCGCGACCTCTTCTGGCTCGGACTGGTCTCACTGGTGGGCATCTTCCTGGTGCTGCACGCGGATTTCGGCAGTGCCCGGGTGGCGCTGCTGGTCTTCGCCAGCCTGCCCTTCGCCCTGGTGGGCGGGGTGCTCGCCGCCGTCACGACCGGGGGCGTGCTTTCCCTCGGATCGATCGTCGGTTTCGTGACGGTGCTGGGGATCGCGGCGCGCAACGGGATCATGCTCGTCAGTCACTACCGGCATCTCGAAACCGAGGAGGGTGTCGCATTCGGTCGTGCGCTCGTGCTCCGCGGCGCGGAAGAACGGCTGAGCCCGATCCTCATGACCGCACTGGCGACAGGCCTGGCCCTGGTGCCGCTGCTCATCGGCGGGACTCGGGCGGGTCACGAAATCGAACATCCGATGGCGGTGGTCATCGTCGGTGGCCTGGTGAGTTCGACGCTGCTCAACCTCTTCCTCATGCCCGCGGTGTATCTCCGCTTCGGGAGGACAATCGCCCTGACGGAACGCCCTTGACTTCGGCTCGGGGGGTGGGCAAGGTCCGGCACACCTTGTCCGGCGAGTTGCATGCCCCGAATACAGGATTCGAGTTACGACCTCATCGTTGTCGGGACGGGGTTCGCCTCCACCTTCTTTCTCCGGGAATACCTCCGGCGCTCCACCCGCTCGGTCCGGGTGCTGGCGCTCGAGCGGGGTGAGCGGCTGACGCATACCGAGCAGCTCCGGGAACGCGGTCGGCTCAGCCTCGAATCGGAACACAGCATCACGGTCGCCCACAATTCCAAGCCGTGGACATTTCTCCTGGGGTTTGGTGGGGGGTCCAACTGCTGGTGGGGCAATGTGCCGCGGATGACCCCGGCGGACTTCGAGCTCCAGTCGCGCTTCGGCGTTGGGGCCGACTGGCCGCTCACCTATGCCGATCTCGAGCCGTACTATTGTCAGGCGGAGGACCTGATGCAGGTCTCCGGGCCGGCCGAGCACCCTATCTGCCCGCGCAGCCGACCCTATCCGCAGCCGCCCCACAGCTTCAGCGAACCGGACCGGCTGCTCCAGCGCGCCTATCCCGGCCAGTTCTTTGCCATGCCGAGCGCGCGGCCAAGGGTCACAACGACGGGGGGCCGGCCGGCGTGCTGCGGGAACGGCGTGTGCCACATCTGCCCCATCGATTCGAAGTTCACCATCCAGAACGAGCTGGGCAGGGTCTACGCCGACCGGCGGGTCACGCTCGTGCTTGGCGCCCGGGTGGATCAGGTGGAGACCAGCAACCGGATTGCCACTGGGGTGCGGTATCAGATCGCGGGGCGTGACGCGTCGGCCCGCGGCGACCTGATCGTGCTGGGCGCCAACGGCATCTTCAATCCCCACATCCTGCTGCGCTCCGGATTCACCGACGCCCAGCTCGGGCGGGGGCTGACTGAGCAGCTCGGCGTGTACGCGGTGGCGTACCTGGATGGGGTGGACAATTTCGGCGGGTCGTCATCACGCTGCGGGCATGGCTACATGCTGCACCAGGACGCGGGGCGCGAACGACGGGCAGCCGGGCTGGTCCTGACCCAGAACACGATGGATGTGACCGGCGTGCGGATGCGACGCGGGCGCTGGCGACAGCTCCTGGGCCTCACCATCGCCTTCGAAGATCTGCGCCAGGACGAGAACCGCGTCACCTTCGATCCGGCCGATCCTACCCGACCCGTGCTGCACCACGCGCGACGATCTCCGTATGTCGAGGCCGCCGTCGCCGCGCTCCCCGCCGACCTCGAGCGGATGCTGGCCCCGCTCCCGGTGGAGGGCTTCTCCATCCTTCAGGTCAAGGAGACCGAGGCGCATATCATCGGTTCCACCGTGATGGGCCGGGATCCAGCCGCGAGCGTGCTCGATCCCGACCTGCGGCATCATGCCGTCCGGAATCTCGTGGTGCTCGGCAGCGGTGCCTTCCCCACGGCAGCCCCGGCCAATCCGACGCTCACCCTCGTGGCGCTGGCGCTCCGCAGTGCCGACCGGATCCTCCCTCCGGCTCCCGGTGCGGCCGCATGACCGCGCCAGCGAACGACGGGGCAAACCGTCGAGGTCTCTCGCGCCGGGTCTTCATCGCCATTGGCGTGGCGGTGCTGGTGCCGCTGGCCGGCGGGATGGGATGGGTACTGCGATTCCCCCGGCGCGACTCCGGACTCGCCGCGCGACTCGAGCACCTGCGGATGGCACTGCTGGAACGGCGCTACCGGCATGTGCCGCTGGCGTCGGCGATCGTCCGCTACTATGACTATCTGGAAATTGTGCCCGGGAGCGTGGAGCAGTTCGTGGCGGCCTACGAGCAGCATCGGCAGCGGCTCGGTCCGCCGGTCTCGACGATTGATGGCGTCCACCGCTTCCTGCTTTCGACTGATTTCTTCCTGCAGGGCGCCGACGAGCGCAAGCCGGTGCGGTTTGTTGTGCTATATGCGCCGCTGGTGAATCCCTGCTATCGGCCGTTTGCCTAGTTGGCCGGCAGCGGTCAGCGGTCAGCGGTCAGCAGTCAGCGGTCAGCAGTCAGCGGTCAGCGGTCAGCGGTCAGCAGTCAGCAGTCAGCGGTCAGCAGTCAGCAGTCAGCGGTCAGCGGTCAGCAGTCAGCGGTCAGCAGTCAGCAGTCAGCGGTCAGCGGTCAGCGGTCAGCCGTCAGCCGTCACCGAATGGTGTCATCCTGAGGAGCGAAGCGACGAAGGATCTCTTAAGGCCGGAGCCGAGGCCAATGCCGGGCTCCGGGGCACAGAGATCCCTCGCTGCCCTCAGGATGACAACAAGAATGCTGCTGGCTGCTCAATGCCAACCGCCCAACCGCCCAACGGCCCAACGGCCTGATCGCCCAACCGCCCAACCGCCCAATCGCCCCATCGCCTAGTGGTGTGGCAGTGGCCGGTCTCGATACGGGAACCAGTAGCCCTTCCGCTCCATCAGGTAGTCAAGATGGACATGCTTGGGCTCACGGAAGGCATCGAGGCCCTCCTCACCCAGTTCCCGCCCGATCCCGCTGTGCCGCATCCCTCCGAAGGGCGCGGCGTCGTTGTCGGAGAGCGGGTCGTTGATCCAGAACGTCCCGGCCTTGATGAACTCCATCGACTTCATGGCCCGCTCGAGGCTCCGGGTGTAGACGTTGGCGCCGAGTCCGAACTCCGAGTCGTTGGCAAGGGCGATCGCCTCGTCGTCATCTTGCACCACCGTGAGGCTGATGACCGGGCCGAAAATCTCCTCGGTCGTCGGCAGGGTCCCGTGGCGCACGTCCGTGAGGATGGTCGGCTGGAAATAATGGCCTGACAGTCCCGGCGGTTGCATCCGTGCGCCCCCCGCCAGCACTCGCGCCCCCTGCTTCACTGCCTCGGCGACCTGCCGCTCGACCAGCACCACCGCCTCCTCGGAGATCATGGGACCGACGTCGGTGGTGGGGTCCATCGGATCGCCGACGCAGATCGTCTTCACATGGGCGGCCAGGCGCCGGGTAAATTCCTCCGCGATGGGGGCGAGCAGGTAGATCCGCTTGGCGGAGGTGCAGACCTGGCCGGCGTTGAGGAGGCGGGCCCAGGCGACGCCTGCGACGGCCACGTCGAGGTCGGCATCGGCAAACACGATGAAGGGATCGACGCTGCCGAGCTCGAGGTTCACCTTCTTGAGGTCGTGGCCGGCCTGGGCCGCGATCTTCCGTCCCGCCGCCACCGAGCCGGTGAACGCAATGCAGTCCACCTTCGGATGGCGCACCAGCAGCTCCCCGGTCTCCGCCCCTCCGGTGATGATGTTGACGACCCCGGGTGGGAGCCCGTCGTAGCAGCGGGCAAGGAGCAGGTTGGACAGCGGGTTCTGGTGCGGTGGCTTGCAGACCAGGGTGTTTCCGGCGGCGAGGGCTGGGGCGACCTTCCACGACATGAGCAGCAGCGGGAAGTTGAACGGCACAATCGCCGCGACAACGCCGAACGGCTCCTTGATGGTGAAGTTGAGCTGGTGCGGGGCAACCGGCGGCACCGAATTGCCGTAGCTCTGCCGCCCGACCTCCGCGTAATAGTCAAAGCAGGCTGCCACCCAGTCGATGCAGTCCACGCTTTCGATCAGCGGTTTGCCGGTTTCACGGGTGAGCAGGGTGGAGAGCGCCGCTTCCTGGCCCCGGATCTTCGTAGCCACCTCATGCAGCAGCTTGGCCTTTTCGACACCGGGCACTTTCCACCAGCCCCGCTGGGCCCGCACTGCGGCCTGGACGGCGGCGTCCACCTCTGCGGCGCCGCAGTCGGCCGTGCTGCCGAGCGGCTCGAGGGTCGCCGGGTTGTGGATCGGGCGCGGGGGCCGGCCGGCGACGGTGAGCCATTGGCCGTCGAGGAGGATGGGGGAGGGTGAGGGCATGAGTATGGGAGTAGGGAGTCGGCGGTGGGCGGTAGGCGATAGGCGATGGACAATATGCGCCGAACACCGGCCAACGGCGAATGGCCGGCGGCTTGCAGCCGACGGCTGATGGCTGACGGCTGACGGCCGACGGCTGACGGCTCTACCTTTCGCCGGCCGATTCACCCAGATCCAGCCCAGGGAGTTCTCTGCATCCATGCCACCAACTTTCGATTCCCCCGGCAAGGACCCACGTCTCGTGGTGCACGATGCGGAGGCGTGGAATGCGGGGCCGCCGCCGGCATTGCTGCGGGACAGCCTGATCACACCGGCCTCGCTCTTCTTCGTTCGCAGCCACGCCCCGACACCACAAATCGACCCGGTGACCTGGCGGTTGCGGGTGCACGGCCTCGTGCACTGCCCACTGGAGTTGTCGCTCGATGAGCTGCGGCGGCGATTCCCTCCGGTTGGTGTCACCTCCACCCTGGTGTGCGCCGGACTGCGGCGGGATGAACTGCTGGCCCACCGACCGGTGCCGGGCGAGCTGCTCTGGGGTGCCGACGCGATCAGCACCGGCCGGTGGAGTGGCGTGGCGCTGGCGGACGTGTTGCTGGCGGCGGGCGTGATGGACGGGGCGAGGCAGGTCGAGTTCATCGGGCTCGATGCGGTCGTGCGGCACGAGCGCCAGTTTGGATTCGGTGGCTCCATCCCGCTGGAGAAGGCGCAGGGGCCGGAGGTATTGCTCGCCTCGGCCCTGAACGGCGAACCGCTGCTGCCGGCGCATGGGTTTCCGCTCCGCACTGTCGTCCCGGGTTACATCGGCGCGCGCAGCGTGAAATGGCTGGGAGAGATCGTGGTGCAAGCCGAGCCGTCGGCCAACTACTTCCAGGCGGAGGCCTACCGGATTCTGCGGGAACCGGATCCGGTCAACCCGCGCGATGTCTCCGCTGGTGAATCGCTCGGCGCCGTGCCACTCAATGCGGTGATCGCCTTCCCCGAAGCCGGGTGCGTATTGCGGGCCGGGATGGTCAAGGTGACGGGATGGGCCTTCGGTGGCGACGCTTCCCAGGTGGCGCGGGTAGAGGTCTCCCCGGATGATGGGGCAACCTGGGTGAAGGCGACCCTCGATGAATCTGGCGGACCGTGGAGCTGGCGCTTCTGGCACACGGCGCTGGCGGTCGCGGCGGGAGAGCGCACGCTGGTGGTGCGGGCGTGGGATCAGGCGGGACGATGTCAGCCGTCCGGGCTGGCGGAGGTGTGGAACGTGCGGGGCTATGCCAATACCGCCTGGCATCGGGTCCGCTGTACGATCGCCGGCTGACCACCGGCCCGGGCTGCGCGCCGCATCCATGTACCTCGGGCCGTGGCCGGTCGATCCGCCGAAGCTGCCAGGGAAGGTCTGCACGAGTGTACGCGCGCGCCCTTCAGGACACCCGCGACTTCGCCCCTCCCGGTGGGCTGGTGCAGAGCTTCCCGAGCGGGCCAATGCTTCTGCTGGCAACTTCTGGGAGAGCTCCCCACGCGCCACCGCCCACCTCAACCCGGCGATGCCAGATGCGCACATCCATCCTGTGGTTCCCGCTGCTCATGCTGGTTGCCCGACCGGTCTCCGCCCAGCAGTTCACCGGCACCTATACCATGCCGGCGACCAACGGCGCGGTCCTCACGATCGCCCTGACGCAGAGTACCGGGGGCCGGACCACGGGCACATTGTCGGGCAACGGCACCGTGATCCAGCTGGAGGCAAAGCTGGACGAGGGTGATCTCGTCGGGCAGGCAGTGATGGGTCAGACCCGGGCGATCTTCACCGCCGAGCTCGATGGAACGACGCTGCTCGTCGGCCTGATCGAGCTGGGCGCGGATGGCGCGCCCAATCTCGCGGCGGCGCAGGAGCTGCAGTTCACCCGTACCAGCCGGGTCGCGACCGCACCACCGGCCGCGAAGCCATCGGCGCCGGTCGCGACTGTCCCGCAGGCGGGGCGATCGCCCGCGCCCGCCCCCCCCGCGCCGGGCGGCGTGACGCCGCAGGATCAGCAGCTCCGCCAGCTCCTGCTCAGCTCCCCCTGGTGCAGTTTTTCCTACAGTCAGACCAGCGGTTCTACCCATACCTCGCGCAACGTCTTCTATGCCGACGGCCGGCTGGCGATCAACACGAACTCCGAAGGCGGCACGGTCAACCAGTTCGGCGGGGGCAATACCGCGACCGGGAGTGTGGCCACCCAGGCGCAGGGCGGAAGCATGATCCGCTGGCAGGTGCAGGGGGGGCAACTCTACCTCGATAGCGGGCAGGGAATGCAGCTGGCGCCGCTGTCGATCACCCGCAATTCCAGCGGCTATCCCATCATCACGGCCGACGGCAAGGAGTACAGTCAGTGCAACTGATCCCCGCTGGCCCGCGCCGACTGGCGCTGCTGCTCGCGCTCCTTCCCGTCGCCCTGCCGGCACCCGTGCGCGCGCAGGCCCCGGCAACGACGCACGTCATCCTCGTCACCTTCGATGGCGTTCGCATCGAGGAGTTTTTCGGTGGCCTGGATACCACAATCACCAGCGCAGCCAAGGAACTCAGCGGCATCGGTCATCCGGCGGAGCTGCTGGCGAGATACAATCGGCCGACGCGGGAGGAGCGCCGGCGCGCCACCATGCCCTTCTTCTGGGACTCGCTCGCGCCCCGGGCCCTCGTCCTCGGTGACACGGCCATCGGCAGCCGGGTCAGCATCACCAATCCGCACGGTTTTTCCGCGCCGGGCTACCTGGAAATGCTGACCGGGCAGTACCAGCCCGACGTCACCTCGAACGATCCGGTCCGGTATGCGCACCGCACCGTGCTCGAGGTAGTACGGGAGCAGTTGCGCCTGCCACAGGACGGCGTGGCGCTCTTCGGGAGCTGGGAAAACTTCCGGACCTACGCGGCCAGCCGGGAGGATGCCGTCCTCGTCAACGCCGGATTCGACACACTGCCTACCCGCGTCGCCACGCCGCGGCTGCGGGAGCTGGAGCGGCTGGAGCGGCGGGCGCTGCCGCTCTGGGATGGCGCCCGGCTGGATGTCTTCACCGGAGCAATGGCGCTGGAATTCCTCACGGTCGGTCAGCCCCGGCTGCTCTTCATCGCCTTTGACGACACCGATGACCTGGCCCATTCCCGGCGCTACGACCGCCTGCTCGACGCCCTGCACGGCCTCGATGATTTCCTCCGGCAGCTGTGGCAGACGGTGCAGACCACGCCGGGCTATCGCGACCACACCACGATCATCCTGACCACCGATCATGGCCGGGGCCATACCCCCCAGGACTGGAGCGATCATGGCGACGACGTGACGGGCGCGGCGCAGATGTGGCTGGCGGTGGTCGGACCCGGGGTCCGGGCCGGAACGACCGGCGACGCCACCCAGGCCCAGGTGGCCCCGACCATCCTGGCCCTCCTGGGCCTCGACCCGGCCCTGCTCGGCCCGGGGACGGCGACCCCGCTCCGGCTGCGGTAGCCTCGGTTCCAGCCGGGGTCTGTCCCCGGTACCCCCCGCCCGGCAAGGCCCTTCCCCCCGGAGGGCGCCCGATTATTTTCGAGCCGCCAGCACGGCACCCAGCGCGCAACAATCCAGATAGAGGGCCCCCTCCCAGTGACGACCCCCGCAGCGACCAGTGCGATCGAACCGGTAAACGCGATCTACAACCGCGATGTCTTTTCGCGGGCGGTGATGCGGCAACGGCTCCCCAAGGATGTGTTCAAGAAGTTGATCCGGACGATCGACCTCGGCGAGCCGCTGGACCACTCGGTGGCCAATGTCGTCGCCAGCGCCATGAAGGACTGGGCCATCGAAAACGGGGCCAGCCACTTCACCCACTGGTTCCAGCCGCTCACCGGCCTGACCGCCGAGAAGCACGACAGCCTGATTTCGCCGGACGGGCAGGGCGGGGTGCTGTTCGACTTCTCCGGCTCCGATCTGGTGCAGGGCGAGCCGGATGCCTCCAGCTTTCCCTCCGGGGGCCTGCGCGCCACCTTCGAGGCCCGGGGCTACACCGCGTGGGACGCGACCAGCCCCGCGTTCCTGATGCGCAGCGACAACGCCGTGACGCTGGTCATTCCGACGGCGTTCGTGTCCTGGACCGGCGAGGCGCTCGACACCAAGATCCCGCTGCTGCGCTCCAGTGAAGCGCTGTCGAAGCAGGCCCTCCGCATTCTCAGGCTGTTCGGCACCGATCGCGGCGTGACCCGGGTCATCACCACCGTCGGGCCCGAGCAGGAATACTTCCTGGTCGACCGTGAGCTGTTCTTCCAGCGACCCGATCTCGTCACCTGTGACCGCACCCTGTTCGGCGCCAAGCCGCCCAAGGGCCAGCAGCTCGAGGACCAGTACTTCGGCGTGA
>JANOFA010000351.1:0-1746 GCA_031413355.1 Gemmatimonadota bacterium
GTCGCGAGATCGTCCGCCTGCACGGCGGCAGCATCGCGGCGGAGTCTCAGCCGGGTCGCACAGTGTTTCGCGTCACGCTCCCGCAGCTACCGCCGAGCGAGGATCAAGCCGTACCATGAGTGCCTCCATCCGGTGTTCAACGCGTCCCGATGGTGTCTCACCTCCTGCTATGCGCCGATGCCTCTTTCGTTCGCGAAAGATCTGCTCCGGCGGCTGCCTCAGGGGGCGGAGGCGACGCGCTTCCCGGCGATGCTGGCGGGTCAGACCGCGAGACGCCGTTCGTAGGGCACGCGCTCCCCGAACTCAACGTACCGCTTGAGAATACGGAGGTACATGGCCCAGCAATAGCTGGAGGTCTGGAAGTGGGCTGTCGCGCCGGGCCAGCCCATATGCCCAAAGCGCAGCTGGGTCGTGCCGCCCAGCGCTTCGAGGTCGAACCGCACCCGGGTGCCACGCCAATCGTCCATGGCGACCGTCAGTTCGAGTTCGAATATCCGATCCGGCACGATGGCGATCACGGTGGCTTTCCATTCATACCCGGGACCGAAGTCCAGGCGGTACTCCGCTCCGGCCCGCGGCTCACCGGCACTGCTGGCGGTCCACCACTCATCGAGGCCGGCGGGCAGGCTGATGGCGGCAAAGACCGCGCCGGCCGTCGCTTTAATCGGAAACGCATGCAGAATGTCGGTCATGGGGCGCTCCGTTCAGACGCGGTAGATCGTCACCGCACAGTCATCGAACGCCCGACGCGATGCCCCGCGCGGAAGCTGATGAGCCCGGGCATGCTCCACCGCGAGGATCCGGGCAAAGCGACGCTCCTGCCAGCACTCGATGAGCCGGTCAAGCACCTTCGATTCATACGGCGGGTCCGCAAAAGCGATATCGTAGCTTCCCGCCACGAGTGCGGCGACGAAGGGCATGGCGTCGCGCTTGAAGAGGCGGGTGCGCTCGCGCAGGCGCAGCGCGGCGATGTTGGTGCGCAGCGCGTGGATGCTGGCGGGGCGGTATTCGACGAAATCGGCGCCGATAGCGCCCCGCGAGATCGCCTCCAGTCCCAGTGCACCGGTGCCGGCAAAGAGATCCAGCACCCGTGCGTTCGGCAGATCGGGGCCAAGCAGGTCCAGCAGGCTCGCGCGCACATGTTCGGCGGTGGGTCTGACACGTGAGTCACGGGGCGAGCTGAGTGGCTTGTCGGCGTAGCGACCGGCGACGATCCTCACGGGCCTGGCCTGGTCTGGGGTGAAGCTGGGTGTCGGCTCAGTGAACTAGCCCCCCGCCATCGCCCCGACGACGAGAAAGGGTTCCACCCCGCTCACCACGGCGTCCGGCAGCAACATGTCCGGCGCTTCGTGCGAGATGTCCTGCTGGCAGGCGAAGTAGCGCACGAACGCCCGGCGCTGGAGGGTGCCGTGGTCGCGGATCGTCCCGCGCAGGACCGGAAAGCGCGCCTCCAGCGCGTCGAGCACCGATCGCTGCGTGACCTGTCCCGCCACCGGAAGCGCGATCTCGCCATCGACCCGGGCCAGCGTCCGCAGGTGTTCCGGGAGCACGATCCGGATCATGGAAGCGTCTGCACCTCGACCGATAGCACCGCCGGCAGGTCGCGGACGATGGGCGTCCAGCTGTCACCGGCATCAGGGGAGCCGTACACCTGTCCCCCGGTAGTGCCAAAATACACCCCGCAGGGGTCGAGCGAGTCCACCGCCATCGCGTCGCGCAGGATGTTGACATAGCAGTCGTGCTGTG
>JANOFA010000352.1:0-6960 GCA_031413355.1 Gemmatimonadota bacterium
CTGTTCAAGCGGAAGGTGCAGCGTTCGGGGATCCTCAAGGAACTCCGCCGTCGGCGCCACTACGTGAAGCCGAGCGAGGCGCGTCAGCTCAAGCAGGCCGCCGCACGGCGTCGCCGCCGCAGCGCTGGCCGGGGCGAGCGCGAGCGCACCTGAACTTCCTCTGGTCCGGGATTCCCGGGCCGACGAAATCGCTCAAAGCTGCACCGGCCCCGAGGCCGGAGATCAAGACGCCGGACGCGGTCCCACCCGCCTCCGGCGTTCGTGTTACCGGACCCGACCCCACTGGCAGGACGAGTCCTTTTTCCATACCAGAGTTTGCCCCGCAGGCTAGTCGAGTCCCTTCCCCATGACCACGACTCGTCGATTCCATTCCGTGACATCCTCGATCCAGCGCCAGCCCCTCCTGGCGAAGAAGTTCGCCTGATCCGTCGTGTGCAGGTGAACGGCCGCGTACCCCAGCGATCTTGCCTCCGTCTCCACCCCCCGCACCAGCAGGCTGGCCAGACCGCGCCCACGCCAGGGTGGGGCAACATAGAGTGAGCTGAGCCAGGGGCCGAGGGCGGGCCGCGACGGAAGATCGCAAGGGTCCAGACTGGCGGTGCCAACGAGCTCGTCACCGTCGAGCGCGATCAGGGTGGTCGGCACGCCGTGGGGTTGCAGCTCCGCGGCAAAGCCGATCATCCAGGCGTCGGGAGTGACCTCGGTGAACTCATACGACCATTCGGCGTAGATCCACCGGGCGACCGAGGGGATGAACTCGGGTCGCTGCAGCAGCGGGATGACCCGCAACTCGCTGGATCCGGCGCCGGAGTTCCGTGTGTTGGCGTCGCCCTGGTCCATGGAGCTGTTCAGCGGGACGGCTTATCCTTCGGTGCCCGCCCGGTGCTCAGGACATGGCGGACCCAGGCTTGGGCCGCGCCCAGCGCCTTCCGCTTGCCGCCATAGGTGACATCGCCGAAAAAGCTCACGAACCGCGCACGCACCCCGGTCTTGGTGGTCTGATACCCCAGCCGGATAAAGAACCCGTGGGTACGGCGGTGGTCGATCCGTGAAATGCCCGGGAGTTTGGCCGGGAGGGGGCCCTTGATGAGCGGCTTCGGGCGGGGAGCGACACGCTTGCGCGTCGTGCGGCTTTTCTTGGCGGTGGGCATGATGAGAACCATCGGTCAGTGTGGTGACCCGCAGGTCAGGTTGTGGCGGCTGCCGGTACTGCTGCGAACTGGAACAGTGAATGAAGGGCTACGTTGGACGGTGGACTGCCGGTGCGGCGGGGAGCTGACCCGGCATAACGTAGCGGTCCGTTCATGGATGCGCAACGCACCCCGGCGTTACCCCAGCCATTGGTCGGCGGCGCGGCGGCCGAAGTACAGGCCGATCCCGGCACCGACCATGCTGAGCAGGAACGCCGTCATCAGGCCGGCGCGTTGTCCGAGCCACCAGCCGAGACTGCTGCCGACGGTCGCGCCGATGAAGCCGAACAGCCTGGTCACGGCACGGCGAGACGCGTGCTGTCGCGCGGATCCTCGAGATGGACAACACTGGCGGTGGCGAGCGAATCACTCTCTGGGACCGGCCCGTTGCGGTGGATCATGGTGCCTGCCTCCGTCCGCCGGTGGTGGGCGAGCGATGCCCAAGGATACCCGGGTAGACTGACCGGGACCATCATTGGGCAGCCACCGGAGTCATGTCCCGGAGCGCCCCCCGCCTGCGCGGCCGGCGCGCAGGCTCAATGGCCATCGAATGAGGCGGACATGGTCGGCATCGCCCCAGGACGACAACAGTCTGCCACGAAGCCCCGGCATGGGGTCCGCTGCGTGCCGAGCCTGGTACTGTCGCACAGCGGACCAGGTGCCAACGTACCCAAGCAGCGCATGCAGATCCCACTCCGCCGACATGGCAAACGAAGGCGGCGTGATCGTGGAGAATGGCAAGTGGAGAGTCGCATAGCCGCTGTCGACCATCCCACGCTCCGGCGGCCAGCAGCCGGCCAGGGTATGGTCGTAGAACTCTCGCAGGATGGCATCGATCTGAGGCTCGATACGGCAGAGCGAGTAGGTCCACACCGCGAGCACGCCCCCGGGGATCAGGCACCGCGCTACCTCCGCGAAAAACCGGGGCAAGGCAAGCCAGTGCAGGGCCTGGGCCACGGTCACCAGATCGAGCGACGACGTGCGGATGGGAGCGACTTCCGCCAGGGATGCTACCCGCTGCACTCTTGTTGCGTCCGCCAGGGCGAGCTGGTCGCGGCTGGCGTCAGAGGCGATCACCATCCGGAATCGCCGGGCCAGCGGGCTCGCGGCCTGGCCCGACCCCGTGGCGCAGTCCCAGGCGCGATGGCGCGCCGGGCTGATCGTGCCGAGCCAGTCAAATAGCGCGTCGGGGTAGTGGGGCCGGAACCGGGCGTAGGCGGCCGCTGTCGCCGAGAAGTGATCAGGGTACGCTGGTGGCACGGAGGCCTAGCCTGGCGAGCGCTGGGTTGTGGTCAGACTCGCGGACCCGCGCAACGTCTGCAGTACGACGCAGTAGCGCTCCGTCAATCTCACCAGCGTCTCACGTTGCTCAGCGGTGGCGTCGGATTCGAACAGCAGCGTAAGCCGGATCTCCCGAAATCCCACTGGGACTTCCCGGTCGACCCCCAGCGTTCCGCGAAAATCGATGTCACCCTCGGCACGCACGGAGCCCTGACGAATCGCAACACCGATCGCAGTCGCCACCGCCTGCATGGTCACGCCAGCGCAGGCGACCAGGGCTTCGAGCAGCATGTCACCGGAACAGACCTGCATCCCGCTGCCGCCGGTGGCGGGATGGAGCCCGGCCACGACCAGCGCCCGGCCGGTCTCGACTCGGCAGGTGAGCGCGCCGGACTCGAGCAATCCCTCGGCGGCGAGCGTCACGAGGGCTGATCCGGGCTGATCGCGGTAACGTTGCTTGATCGGCGCCTGGACGGCGCGGAGATCGTCTGGGGTCATCTGCGACCGGGCTCGGGGCAGGAGAGCGGCATCAAGGAGGTGGGGCCGACGGCCCGCTGCGGTAATGGGCGATCACGCGCGCGACCATGCCCTGGTTGTCGAATAACGTGCATTCGGCGGCCGCGAGGCGTTGCACACTCAGGTCCCCGATGACCACGTTGTTCACACCGGGGGAGGCTGCCCTGGACCGGCCAGCAGGCTCGCCGGCGACCCAAGGGTCACCTTCCCGCCGGCGAGCACCCGGGCATACCAGCCACGCCGTCCCACCGTGGCACGGAGGAATGCCGGCCCCCGCTCGGTACCGATGTAGGGCAGGGCATACAGCCGATCGCAGGGATCACACGCCGCCGAAACCTCGAGCAGCACTTCGCCGATCTGCAGCCGGACGCCGGGTTGCAGGGCCGCCTCGGGGATCCCACCAAGGGTGAGGTTTTCGCCGAGGTGCCCCGGAGCAACGGGCCAGCCTTCCGCGTTGAGCTGGTCGAGCAGGTCCTGCGTCATGAGGAGAATGGCCTGCTCAGGGTCGCCATGGAGCGTCCGGGTGCGGTAGTCGTTGTAGTCGCCGGCCGCACCGGCGGGAGAGATCTCGAGTCCCGATACCGCACGCTTGGGCAGGCCGTGCTCCCCGGGAGTGCGCGATTTGATGCTGAGCTGGACCAGGTACCCTGTCATGCTGACCTCATGGTTCCACCTCGAGGACCCGCACCATCACACGGTCGCGCTGCACATCGGTGCCGACAACAAACGATTTCTCGCCCACGTCGGTGAATCCGCACTTTTCATAGAAGGCAATCGCGCGGGGGTTCTGCTCCCAGACGCCGAGCCAGAGGGTCCGGGCCCCTCGGGCCACCGCCGAAGCGATGGTGGCGGCCATCAGCCGTTGAGCGACCCCCCGACCGTGCCAGGCTGCGGCCACGTAGAATCGGGCCAGCTCAAGGGGGGAGGGGCCGGTGACACAGGCGGGGGTGGAACCGGGGTAGAGCTGGGCGAAACCGGCAACAACCCGATCGTCCTCGGCGAGGATCGTGGTCCATACCGGGTCGGTCAATTCGCGATGCTGGCGTTCCCGGGAGTAGTTCGCGGCGAGAAAACGCGCCAAGTCGTCGGGCCGGTTGGCTGGGCCGAAGGCCTCGGTGAACATCCGTGCCGCGAAGGTCGCGAGCGCGGCGGCGTCGGATGCGACTGCCGGACGGAGTTGCACCGACATCGCCGGGGTGTCGAGGCGGGCCACGGGAGGAATCGCGGACCCTACTCGTCTGCCGCTGCGATCAGGGAGTGGGCCCGGGCAATGAAGGCATCATAGGCCTTGCCCCACAGGCCGGATGAGCGTGACTTCTTGGGCAGCGACTGGATAAGCTCGAGAAGCGGGCGGAGTTTCGGATCGGCGTAGTCCTCGGCCTCGATCCCCTCCAGCACGGAGCTGCGGGGGATCAGCCCTTCGAGAAAGGCCCGGGCGCGGACCGCGATCTCATGTCGGCGACCAGAACGAGGGTCCGTGGGCATGCTCCGGAGCGGGTGGGGGTGTGTCTGCCGCCGTCAGTGGGTATTGGGATCGTCCCGGTGAACCGTCGCCGGGGTAAAAGCGGGCAGGCAGATGGCGATGTATTCCGCTCCATCCGACTCCGGTGAGCTGTACCGGATCCATTCGCCCGGTGCGGTGATCACCGCCTGTCCTGCTCTTACATCGAGTGCGCCGTCGGCATGTTCCACCCGCAGCATTCCTCGGAGCACCAGTGTGATCTCCTCGAAACTGGGACGCTGTCCCGGTTCCTGCCAGCCGCCCGGCGACACCATCCGCGCCACGCTGACATGGGCGTCCCCGGAATTGACCCGACCGGCGTATTCCTCGATGCGCTTGGGTGGCTGGCCCGCGGCGGTGATGACCGTGGGCTGGGCTATGATCCGTGGCATGGGGAGCGTACTCCTACCAGGCGAGCAGCCCCAATTCATCGAAGAACACGGAAACGGCGACGAGCGAAGTGAAGCTGGGCGCGCTCTTGAAGGCATGCGCTGCCTCACGCAGTGGCGCGGTGCCGGTGTGGCCGGTCCGGGCGCGATACTGCCGGTGAGTGTCGCCCAGATCACGGAAGACCATCCGCAGCGCCGTGACTTCACGGGCCGCGGCGTCGCTCTGGGACAGCGCGGACTTGCTCCCCGTCCGTGCCTTGCGGGCACTGGGCCGGGCGGCGCCGGTGCGGCGATCAACGGCACGGCCGGCATCGTCCACCCGGGCCCGCACACGATCTGCGAGCGACCTGGTGCCGGAACGCGCCGCCGAGCTCGAATTCTTTTCAGCCATGAGGTCCTACCGTGAATGGGAGAAGGCCGGATTTCTGGTCGGGCGGCCCAGATCACAATATAGTCGCATGGGAGGTCGCGAGGAAGGCCGGGGCAGTCTAACGCATTGTCCGGCGCAGGCGTTCGCCCAGGCAGCGGAAGCGCGTCCACGTCGCTCAGCGTTGGGCGGGGGTGCTGCGGTGCGGTCCCGGGCCGCCTTCAGGCCACCAGGTTGTGGACCGCTCCCGGTCGTGGCAGGTGCGCCAGCGGGCGTGGGGTATCGTGCGGGGAACGGACGTCGGCGGATATGACGCGAGGCACCCCTTCCGTGGCTCGACCTCATGCGGACGGGGCTGGCCGGATACGCGGGTCGGTCAGGTGCGGGCGTGGGTGGCGTACCGGAGCACCGCGATGAAATGACAGGTACTGCCACCCAGCACGAACAGGTGCCAGAGCGCGTGGTGATACCGGGGGCGATCCCAGATGTAGAAGATGACGCCCGTGGTGTACAGCAGGCCACCCGCTACGAGGAGCAAGAGTCCGGGGCCCGGCAGCACCGCTGCCAGGGGGCGCATGGCCACTACCGCGAGCCATCCCATGCCGAGGTAGAGCAGGGTGGAGACGACCTGCAGGCGGACGCCCAGCAGCAGTTTGAAGAGAATGCCGCCGATCGTGAGCCCCCAGATCACACCGAAGAGCGACCACCCCCAGGCACCCCGCAGCAGCCCGATGGTGAATGGTGTGTAGCTGCCAGCGATCAACAGGTAGATCGCGGCGTGATCGATCCGCTGAAAGACGCGCTTGGCCCCACCCGAGGGCAGGGCGTGGTAGATCGTCGAGGCTGCGTACAGCGTCACGAGGGTCGCGGCGAAAATACCGCACGCCACGATCTGCCGCGTGTCACCGTGAGCGGTCGCGGCGAGCAGCAGGACGGGAGCGGCAATGAGTGCCGCGAGGAGGCCGAGCCCATGACTGAGCGCGTTGGCCAGCTCGGCCGGGTGAATCCTGGCCTGGCGTTCGGGTGGCCCGTCGGTGTCCGTCACGGTCTGAGCCAGGGCGTCACGATTCTCGGTCATCTGCTTGAGCCGTCCGGCCGTCCGGCTGGCGAGGCGAGTGCGCGCAGTGCCCGCAGATCCAGCGGGCGGGTGAACATGGCGAGTTCTCCCGACGGGGCGTACGGCCACTCGGACGGCGGGCGATCCCGGTACAACTCGACACCGTTCTCGTCCGGGTCGTGCAGGTAGAGCGCCTCGCTGACCCCGTGATCGGCCGCGCCATCGAGGGCGATCTCCGCCGCGTCCAGGCGACGGAGGGCATCGGCCAGCGCCGGCCGGTCGGGGTAGAGCAGGGCCAGATGGTAGAGCCCGGTGGCGCCCGACGGGGGGGGCGACCCACCCTGACTCTCCCAGGTGTTGAGCCCGATGTGATGATGGTAGCCACCCGCGCTGATGAAGGCGGCCTCCTGCCCAAGGCGCTGGGTCAGGGTCAACCCGAGCACGTTACAATAGAAATGGAGCGCCCGGTCAAGATCGGCGACCTTCAGGTGGACATGTCCGATCGACACCCGGGGATCAATTGCTGAAAGCGATGTCATGACTCGGAAATATGGCGGCCAGACCCCCATTTCGCTGCCCCCAGAGGGGCGTGGCCGATATTTCCGGACGCCGGGCCTCATGATCGGGTCGGCGAGCGTGTCGGCGAGGCGGCGGGTAGC
>JANOFA010000353.1:0-1275 GCA_031413355.1 Gemmatimonadota bacterium
GGCCGGCGTTGATCGGCTTGCTGGAAGCCTTGGTCGACGAGGCCGGATGCTAGCGTCGGCGGACGTCACGCGAACTGGCACACCCTCATCTTGCCCAGGCCGCACGGCGCGGCAACCTCCGAGAATTATGCTCCCGTCAGGCAACTGCTGCCAGTATTCCTCGGTGGCGGTCCTCAGTGCGGTCATGCCGGCGCGGAACAGCGGCGCGACCGGCGCGTACGCCACCACCTGCCCACGCACCGGTGTGATGTGCGGGGCCAGCGCGGGCCGCAGTTCGCCGGTCCAGGCGTTGACCGCTGTGAGCACCGCGCCGGCGTCGATGTCGCCCCGGTCAGTGATGATCCTCGCCCCGCGCCCACCGCCCTCGATACGCTGGACCTCCGCTCGGGCGATCACCGCCCCACGCCGTCTGGCGGCACCCGCGAGCCCGGCGACGAGCTTGCCCGGGTGGAGCAGGGCGATATCCCGGAAGAAGAGCCCGCCCGCCACGGCGCCTCCGAACGGTGTGGCGACCATCGCCTGCGCTTGGGCTCGGTCGAGATGTTCCGTCCGGCAGCCATCCTCCGTCAGCAACTCGGCGAGTCGCCGGTTTCCGTTGTGCTCCGTGGGGCTCAAGGCCAGGTGCAGATGCCCCACCGGCCGGAAGTCGCAGGCGATCCCTTCGACGCCGAGAATCTCATCGGCCAGGCGCCGGTTCTCGATCGTGAGGCCGAGCAGCTCCCGCGCGGCGGGGCGCCCAAGCCGTGCAATGGTGGCGTCGTAATCTTCCGCGGGGCCGATCGGGAGAAATCCGCCGTTGCGGCCGGTGGCGCCGGCACCGAGACCATCCCGTTCCAGCAGCAGGGGGTGCGCGCCCTGTCGTGCCAGATGGTACGCTGTGGCGAGGCCCAGTATTCCGCCGCCGACGATGACGATCCCGGCGGTGTGCGGCAATGGTGCCTCGGGAATCGCTCCCGCCGCGCCCCACCATGGGTCGGTCATTGAGCAGCCCGCGCATGCAGCATGAGACTATCCGGGGCCACTAGAATCGCTGCAGGTCCTTTCCAATCGCCACCCGGCCGGTGAATCCCCCCGCCTTCACTCCGGCCAGCAGCTCCGTGTCGGTGCCGCCCATCCGCACAATATGGTAAAGCACCAGCAGCTTCGGCCCGGCCCGGGCCGCGATAGCGCCAAGCTCCCGGTCGGAGGTGTGAAACGACCGCATGTAGCCGAGCCAGCTGTCGCCCCCCCGGCCGCGGCTCCGGCCGGAGCCGGACGGCGGGATACACCTCATGA
>JANOFA010000354.1:0-1999 GCA_031413355.1 Gemmatimonadota bacterium
GCCCCGCATGTCCCCCGGGCGCTGGCGCGGGCGGTCGACCGCTGCCTGGCGCCGGTGGCAACGGCGCGTTTCCGCACCGGCGAAGAACTGGCCGGGGCACTCGATGAGTTAGGCACTGGCGGCATGGACCTGCCCGCACCACTGCGGGTCTGGATCGCGCGCTCCGAGCGGCCGCGGGCCACCATCCTCGTCATGCTGGGGATCTGGGGAATTCCGCTGTTCATGACCCTCGTCTTCACCATGGTCGGCGCCTCGGCAGAAATGATCTTTCCGATCATCGGCCTGGGGATGCTGGTCGGTTTTCCGGGTCTGATCTACGGCGGCGTGCGCGTGCTGCAGACCCGACGGGTGCTGGCGGCGGGCTACGGCTACCCCGACCTGATTCGCGCCCTCGAGATCCACACGATCCGTCGCAGGGAAGAGCTGGCCTACGAGTTTGCCGGGCGCCCGACCAAGTTCGGACAGCTGCTGCGCGGCCTGATGATTGGCGGCATCGTCGCCGTGGTTGGCTCCATGGGCATCGCGCTCATGATGGGCGGAAGCGCGGTCGGCGCCCTGGCCACGGTTGGTTTCCTTGGACTGGCGGTTGGATTAGGGGCCCGCTGGCTGGGTCAGCGCTTTCCCGCTAACCATGACGCGCCGAGCGATCGCATCGCGGAGTGGGCGGTGAAGATCTGGAAGGGCCGCCTGGGAAAGTGGATGACCCGACTCGCGGGCTGGCGCCTGACAAACCGGAAGATCCCGGAGCAGGTACTGCATCGGCCGACCGAGGTTGCGCTGGGACAGGCCGCCGAGGCGCTGTTCGAGGCACTGCCGGCGGCGGAGCGGCGCGACCTCGCGCGCATGCCGGCCCAGATCCGGCTGCTGGCTGAGCGGGCCCAGACGATGCGACGGAAGATCGAAGAGCTGGACGACCTGATCGCGCAGGCGGCTCCGACGACGCTCTTCGGAGAGCCGGCCGCGCGGGAGGGCGATGGCGGCGCCAGCGAACTGCAGTCGGCCAGGAACCTCTGGGCCGAGCGGCTGCACCAGACGGTGGCGCTGCTGGAGGGATTGCGGCTGGGGCTGCTCCGGCTGCACGCCGGCAGTGCCGCACCGCAGACGCTCACCGAGGACCTCCAGGCGGCGCAGGAACTCGAAGACCGGCTCGGCTTGTTGCTCGATGCGAAGTCGGAGGTCGCGGCAAGCCTCTTGAAGCGTGGGACACCGTGAGCGTTCGCCTTTGCTGGGCTGCCCTGCTCGGCCTCTGTGGTGCGACAGGTTCGGCGTGGGGACAAACCGTCGTGACCTCCCGGCCGGCGCAACCGGTCCAAGGCACGCTCTACCAGCTTGACGTCGAACCAGGCCCCGGCCCGCAGGTGAGTCGCATCGATGGCGAGGCCGCAGGCGAACCACTTCATCTGGGCACTACCGACGGCGTGCGCTGGAGTGGGCTGGCACCGGCGCCGATGGATGGGCCTGATTCGCTCCGGATCCGCCTCATCCTGATCCGGGAGGAGCGTGCCGAGACGGTCTTTGCTTCGCTGGCAACATCCAAGGGTGCCTATGCCAGTGAGCGCCTGCGGGTGGCGCCCGGCATGGCGGAGCCGGACAGCGCGGCACGGGTACGGATTGCGCGGGAAATCGCTCAGGCCCGGGCGGTCAGCCGCGGTGCCCATCGGACCGAGCGGCAGTGGCAGGACCCATTCATTGCGCCACGCGGCAGCCGGATCACCAGCAGCTTCGGGACGGCGCGGACCTTCAACGGCGCGATCACCAGCCGTCACCTGGGACTGGACTATGCGGGGACGGTCGGGGAGCCGGTGCGGGCGACGAACCGGGGGCGGGTTGCGCTGGTCGCCCCGTTCTACCTGGCGGGGAATGTGCTCTACCTCGACCACGGCGAAGGGCTCATCTCCGCCTACTTCCATCTCCGCCGGACCGACGTGAAGCTGGGCGACATTGTGGAACGGGGTCAGATCATCGGCGCCGTCGGGCGGACCGGCCGCGTCACTGGGCC
>JANOFA010000355.1:0-2412 GCA_031413355.1 Gemmatimonadota bacterium
CGGGCTCGACGCCCACACCATCGCCCTCTCCCGGGATGGGAAGCACCTGGCCTATTCCAAGTACAGCCGGGATCTCAACGTGTGGATGGTCCGTCTGCCCGCGTCGGGGAGCGTGAATGCGCGTGAGGCCGTCCCGATCACCCGGGGAAATCAGGCCAGCGAAGTCATTCGGCTCTCCCCCGATGGCAAGTGGCTGGTCTACGACTCCGACCTGAACGGCAACGCCGACCTGTTCATCGTGCCGTCAGACGGCGGCACGCCGAGACAGCTGACCGATGGCCCAGCCGACGACCTGGCCGCGGACTGGTCTCCCGACGGGACCCAGCTGGCGTTCCACTCCTTCAGTAGCGGCAATCGCGACGTTTACACCATCGGCGCCGATGGCAGCGGCCTGACGCAGGTCACCAACGACACCCTGAGCGACTGGTACGCCGTCTGGGGGCCGGACGGCAACACCCTCGCCTTTAGCCGGGGTGAAGGCGAGGACATGAGCGTGGTCGAAGTCAGACGCCCATCGAAGGCGGCGCCATGGGGGCCGCCATCGCCGATCGGCCTGCCGATCACCATGACGATGACCCGGGATCGATCGGCCTACGTTGGTTTCCACGGTGATAGCCTTGACGTCCTCGCCGCTCCCTCCGGTGGCGGGGCGGCGACTCTGCTCTTCCGGGGGCCGCCCTGGTTCGGTCCCTTCTGGGTGCGCCTGGGCCCGGACGGCCGGACGCTGTACACCTTTGCCCCGGATCAGGCCGGTGAGCCGGTCTACTGGGCGGTGGATCTGCGCACGGGAGTGCTGCGCAAGCTCGTCACCTTCGATCATTCCGAGACCCGGACCGTCCGCGGCGTGTCCGACACCGACGGCAAGCGATTCTACTTCGTGGCCGGCGAGCACCAGGCTGACATCTGGGTAGCCGATGTGGAGGCGCGATGAGCCTGGAACGCCTGACGGCCGCACTCGCTGACCGCTACCGCCTCGAACGCGAGTTAGGCGCTGGCGGTCATGAGGCCTCCGCCGACGCCTCCAGCAACGTGGTGTATGTTGACAACTGGCTTGCGGAGCTCAAGGCGAAGGTGGGGGCCGGGCGATGAACTACACCATCTGTTCCAGCTGCGGTCAGAAGGCGCTGTCGGTGGCGACGCGCTGTCCGCGCTGCGGTCTCGCCTTTGAGGAGCAGTTCCTCAGCCGCTCGCGGTCCACGCCCAAGTCTCGCGGGATGCCCCTCATCGTACTCATCGTAGGCGTTGTGGCTGCGTTGTTCGGGGCGAATGCCCTGATGCGGCGGATCACTGTCGCTCCGCAGGGCCTGGTGCCGCCCCCCGCTCCGGGTGCAGGGGCCGTTGCCGTCGTCCCCGTTCCCGCGGCCGACACACCGCCCGCGCCGCGGCGCGACCTACCCGCCGCGAGCGTCGAGAGTCTCACTCCAGTCGCGCGCGCTCCAGTGGTGGTCGACACCCCGGCACCGCTGCCCCGTGTCGTCGCGCCCCCTGCGCCCGTGCCCGCCGTTGTGGTGCCCGCGCCGGTGGCGACCGGTCCCCTCCCGACCCAGCGACGCTATGCGAGTATCTGGACCAACGTCCGGGCCGCTCGGAGCAATACGTCGCCGGTGCTCCGGATTCTCCGCCCCGGCGAGGTGGTCCAGGTGGATTCGCTCGCGCGAGGCTGGTACCGGGTGATGTCTGACGGGTTGCCGGTGGGATATGCCGACCGGCGCTTGCTCGCCGACGCGCCCTCGACGGACTCGCCCTGACCCCACCTCGGGTTCGCCTAGCCGCGCCCTCGTTCCGGCCCTAGCTTCGTGCCGTGCTGCCTCGCCCTGAGAATCCCCGCCCAGAGGGTACTGCGTGACGGACATCGCTGAACGCCTGTCGTCCGCTATCGCCGACCGCTACCGCCTTGAGCGGGAGCTGGGGCAGGGGGGCATGGCCACGGTCTATCTCGCCCACGATGTGAAGCACGACCGCAAGGTCGCGGTGAAAGTGCTGCGGCCCGAACTCGCTGCTGTCATCGGCGCCGAGCGGTTTCTGTCGGAAATCAAGACCACGGCCAATCTGCAGCATCCGCATATCCTGCCGCTGTTTGACAGTGGTGTCGCCCGCTCCTCCCCAATCGCCCAACCGCCCAATCACCCAATCGCCGAGTATCTCTTCTACGTCATGCCCTTCATCGAGGGCGAATCCCTCCGCGACCGGCTGAACCGCGAGAAGCAGCTTCCCATTGCCGACGCGGTGCGCATCGCCACCGAAGTGGCCTCCGCGCTCGACTACGCCCACCGCCACAACGTGATCCATCGCGACATCAAGCCGGAGAACATCCTGCTGCACGACGGTCGCGCGCTCGTTGCGGACTTTGGCATCGCGCTCGCCGCCAGCAAGGCCGGCGGCTCCCGGATGACCGAGACCGGGATGTCGCTC
>JANOFA010000356.1:0-5754 GCA_031413355.1 Gemmatimonadota bacterium
GGGGCGGCATGGCCACGGTCTATCTGGCCGAGGACCTCAAGCACAAGCGCCATGTGGCGCTCAAGGTCCTGAAACCCGAGCTCGCCGCCGTGCTCGGCGCCGAACGGTTCGTGCAGGAGATCACCACCACCGCGGCACTGCAGCACCCGCACATCCTGCCGCTGTTCGATTCCGGCTCCGCCGACGGCTTCCTCTATTACGTCATGCCGTTCATCGACGGTGAGACGCTCCGCGCCAAGCTCGACCGCGAGACCCAGCTCGGCGTCGAGGAAGCGGTGCGCATCGCCTGCGACGTGGCGAGCGCGCTGCACTACGCCCACCAGCACGGCGTGATCCACCGCGACATCAAACCGGAAAACATCCTGCTGCACGACGGGCGGCCCATGGTGGCCGACTTCGGTATTGCGCTGGCGCTGAGTGCGGCGGCCGGCGGCCGGATGACCGAAACCGGGATGTCGCTCGGCACGCCGCACTACATGAGCCCGGAGCAGGCGACGGCCGACAAGGAGATCACCGGCCGGTCGGATGTCTACTCCCTGGCGAGCGTGCTGTACGAAATGCTCGCCGGCCAGCCGCCTCACCTCGGCGGCTCGGCGCAGCAGATCATCATGAAGATCATCGCCGAGGAAGCGGCCCCGGTCACCAAGCTCCGGAAAGCGGTGCCGCCCAACGTGGCGGCGGCGGTGGACCAGGCGCTGGAGAAGCTCCCCGCCGACCGGTTCGAGAGTGCCAAGGCCTTCGCCGAGGCGCTGACCAATCCGGCGTTCCGGACGGCGACCGGCGCGGCCGCGGCAGGACCAACCGCCCAACCGCCCAACCGCCTGATCGCCCTCCTCGCCGGCACCGCGATCCTCGCCACGGTCCTGGCCGCCTGGGGCTGGCTCCGGCCGTCGCCGCAAACCGGCCCAGTGGCCCGCTTCACGGTGAACAGCGCGGGGGGAGACCCAAGCGGCACAGTCGTCCCGGCCATCTCGCCCGATGGCCGGACGCTGGTGCTCCCCATGGTCTCCGGCGGTGCGGTGCTCCGGCGGCTCGATGCCCTGAAGACCACCACACTTCCGGGTTTGGAGAACGTCTGGGCCCCATTCTTCTCGCCCGATGGCGCATCGCTCGCCTTCACGACCGGCTTTCCCGGGGACCTCGTCGTTCTCGGCCTGTCGGGAGGCGCTGCACTCACCGCGGTCCGCGACTCGGCCATGGGCTGGGGTGGGACGTGGAGCGATGACGGCTGGCTCTACTTCAACGGTGTGGGCGGAAGAACGCTGACGCGGGTGCGGCCGGCCGGTGGCGCGTCGGAGGTCGTTGCCTTGGTGGATACCACGAAGGACGAGTTGTTCATCCGCTGGCCGGAGGCGCTACCCGGCGGGCGGGGGGTCCTGGTGAGCCTGTTGCGGAAGCGAGGTACGCCGGACATTGCCTTTGTCGATGTCGAGCGTGGCGAGCTGCGCGTCCTCAGGCGGGGCATCCGGGCCTTCTACGCGGCGACCGGACAGCTCATTGTGGTCGAGGCAGATGGAAGTGTCGTGGCGCTGGCGTTCGACCCCAAACGCGGCCGAGTCACCGGTGATCCAGTCATCGTGCTTGACCATGTGCGCGTCGAGAGCGGTCCGACCCCCATGATCGCGCTTTCCGCCAACGGGACCATGGCGTACAGCGCCTACCGCGCGACCCCGCACGTGGTCCGGGTCACCCGCGCAGGCAAGGCCACCGTGGTGGATCCCAACTGGACCAGCAGCGTGGGCGGCGTGGCCCTGTCCCCCGACGGCAGGCGTCTGGCGCTGGACCAGGTGGTGGAGGGCCGTGCGGAGATCTGGATCAAGACCCTCGATGCGGGACCGGTCACCCGGATCTTCTCCGGTGGCGTCCAGTCCTACCGGCCGTTCTGGTCTCCCGACGGCCGCTGGATTGGTTTCATATCTGAAATGAGCGGCTCCGGTGCGGCGTACCGGGCGGCGGCCGACGGAAGCGGCACCATCGAGCGGATCGCGACATCGCCCAAGTCCGTGGATGAAGCGAGCTGGTCGCGTGACGGTCAGTGGCTCCTGCTCCGCCTGGGGTCGGGCGGCGGGCGCGATATCTACGCCGTCCGCATCGGCGGCGACAGCGTCCCGCAACCCATCGCGGCGACGCCGGCCGAGGAATACGCGCCGGCGCTTTCACCGGACGGGCGCTGGCTGGCCTACGGCTCCAACGCCAATGGGAAGGACGAAATCTACGTACGCACATTCCCCGCCGGCGGTGGGCAAATCCAGATCTCGGTTGACGGCGGAACCGAGCCGATCTGGTCCCACAGCGGTCGCGAGCTGTTCTACCGGAAGTCCGGTGGGATGCTGGTCTCGGCGGCCATCCGCGCCGATCCCGAGCTTGAGGTGGTCTCGCGCCAGCCGCTGTTTTCTGCCACCGCGTACAAATCCGATGGCCGCAATCGGGTCTACGCGGTAGCCCTGGATGATCAGTCCTTCCTGTTCGTGGATCCCCAGCAGCCTCCCACGGGCGAGCTGACCGTCGTGCTCAACTGGTTCGAGGAATTGCGGCGGTTGATGCAGGGTCAGCGATGATCTCCCAGGTGCCACTTCTCAGCAGAGTCACACCATGACCCTCGAGCGTCTCACCGCCGCATTGGCCGACCGCTACCGGATCGTGGTGGCACCGGCTCCGGCGCTCCGGTAACTTCGAGGCGTGACCATACCCACCGGAGCCCTCGCGCTTACCAGCCAACCGAAACGGCTCTCGTTCGCCTTCATGGCCGTCGGGCTGGTGCTGGTCGGCTGGCTGCATCTCGCCGTGCTGCTCCTGACCGGCCTGTTCGGGTATTTCGCCCTGGAGCGGCTGAGCTTCGGGGGCCGGAAAGCGGTGGCCGTGAGCCTCTTCCTCCTCCTGCTCGGCGGCATGGGATACGGGTTCTTCGTCTTTGCCCGGACCGCCACGATTGCCGTGCCGAAAATCGTCGAAGCGGCAATCCCGCCGATTCTCGCCTTTGCCGACAGTCGCGGCATCGAACTTCCCGAGGGATACAACTACGAGGCCTTGAAGGCCGACGCGATCACCTTCGCCCAGGGCAAGCTGGCCAGCGCCGGGAAATACGCGGGGGAGGCGCTTCGCGCCCTGGTCTTCTTCCTGATCGGGATCGTCGTCTCGGTCAGCCTCTTCCTCAACACCAAGGTCGAGCCGGACGACGATCCGGTGACCGGCCGCGACAACCTCTATTCGCAGACGTTCATCGAGGTGGTGGCGCGGTTTCGAACCTTCTATCACAGCTTCAAGCGGGTCATGGCTGCGCAGCTCATCATCTCCGGCATCAACGCGGGGCTGACGGCGCTGTTCCTGATCGGGAACGGGTATCCCTATGCGCCGGTGCTGGCCGGCCTGACGTTTCTCTTCGGCCTGCTCCCGATCGTCGGCAACCTGATGAGCAACACCCTCATCGTGAGCGTCGGGTTCACCATCGCGCCGCGGACCGCCTTCCTGGCGCTGGTGTTCCTCGTGGTGATTCACAAGGGCGAATACTTCCTCAACAGCAAGATCATCGGCGACCGGATCAAGACCCCGATGTGGCTGACGCTGGTCGGACTGGTCATCGGCGAGAAGCTGATGGGGATTCCCGGCATGATCCTGGCCCCGGCGGTGCTCCACTACGTCAAAGTGGAAGCCTCGCGCGACCGGATCGCGGCAGGCTGACCCCCGTCGGCCATGAGTTCGCTCCCACTCGGTGCCGAAGCGGCTGATGGTCACATCCCCGTCGCGCTCGACTCCGGAACTCCTGCTACAGGCGCGTCACGCGTGACCCGCGGATCCCTTTCTCCGCCGGCGCCACCACCGGGTACTGCCCGGTGATCTCCTCCAGTGCGGTCTCGGGGACGGGCGTCGGCGTGGCGTCGGGCAGGTAGCGCAGCAGGGCCGCGGTGAGCGGCAGCGTGCCCAGCACCAGCAGCCCCGAAAGCCAGAACGGTACCCCGACCCCGGCGTGATCCATCAGGAACCCCGCCGCGATCGGAAAGGCCACCCGCGAGACCCCGCCGAAGGTGTGCTGCACCCCCATGTACAGGCCCCGCTCGTCGGACGGCACCGCTCCGGAGAGCAACCCGGTCACGCAGGGAAAGAGGAATGCCGTCCCCATCGGCATCAGGGTGAATCCGACGGCGAGCGCGGGGTACCCGGTCGCCAGCCCGGCGGTGGCGAGGCCCAGCGCCAGGAGCACCACGCCCAGCCGTGACAGCCGGGCTTCGCCCAGCCGATCCACCAGGCGGCCGAGGATGAGCGAGCGGATCACCACACCCATGCCGCCCAGGTACATCACGAAGTAGCCGATATTGTGCTCGGTGACGCCGAACCGGCCCGAGAGCAGGAGCGGCGCCGTCTGGATCGTCCCGTAGAAGGCGCCGATGGCGATGGCATAGATCCAGATCAGGCGGGAGGCCGGCTCGCGCCAGTGGGTCAGCACCCGGAGGATCGCGCCCCGGCTGGTGGTGGTCGGCGGAACGCTGTGGCTGGCGGAGTGGCGGAGCTCGCGCGACTCGCGCAGGAATCGCCAGGCGAAGATGGCCACGAGCAGGGAGAGGATCGCGGAGGCCACGCCGGGCGCGCGTCTGCCGCCGAGGCTGATCATCGCCGAGCCGAAGGCGGGGCCGGCCACGGCGCCGAGACTGGTCACCACGGAAAGCCAGCCGAGGCTCTTGGTGCGCTCCTTGGGCGGCGACGCATCGGCGACGTAGGCCTGGACCACGCCGATGGTGCCGCCACCGGCGCCCTGGATCAGCCGGGAGACGAGCAGTGCCGCGATCGATCCGGCAAAGGCGAAGAGCGCATAGGCTCCGCCGGTGAGGAGCAGTCCGGCCAGGATCGCGGGGCGGCGGCCGTAGCGGTCGGAGAAGCGGCCCCAGGCTGGGGCCACCGCCAGCTGGGCGATCGAAAAGGCGGAGATCAGCAGTCCGACGGTCGTGGCGCTGGCCCCGAAATCGGTGGCGTAGTAGGGCAGCAGCGGGATGATCATGGTGAGCCCCACCATGTCCACGAAGGCCGTGACGAACAGAACGAGGAGTCGCGCCATGCGGTCGTCCGGTCTCCGCTGAAAGGGCCGTTTTCGCTCTAGCCGCCATGGCCCGAGCCTCCTATACTATGCCTCCACTTCCACCTCAGGGCCACTTGGCCGATTCGTTCCCCGCCCTCACCGCCGCCCTCGCTGACCGCTACCGCCTCGAGCGGGAGCTGGGGCAGGGCGGCATGGCCACGGTCTATCTCGCCCACGATGTGAAGCACGACCGCAAGGTCGCGGTGAAAGTCCTGCGGCCCGAACTCGCGGCGGTGATCGGCGCCGAGCGGTTTCTCTCCGAGATCAAGACCACGGCAAATCTGCAGCACCCGCACATCCTGCCGCTGTTCGATTCCGGGGTCGCCAGCACAGCGATCGAATCACCCAACCGCCCAACCGCCCAACCGCCCGGTGGCCCAACCGCCCAACCGTCCAACCGCCTGGTCACCGAGTACCTCTTCTACGTCATGCCCTTCATCGAGGGCGAATCCCTCCGCGACCGGCTCAACCGCGAAAAGCAGCTTCCCATCGCCGACGCGGTGCGCATCGCCACCGAAGTGGCCGGCGCGCTGGACTACGCCCATCGCCACAACGTGATCCATCGCGACATCAAGCCGGAGAACATCCTGCTGCACGACGGTCGCGCGCTCGTTGCGGACTTTGGCATCGCGCTCGCCGCCAGCAAGGCCGGCGGCTCCCGGATGACCGAGACCGGGATGTCGCTC
>JANOFA010000357.1:0-2053 GCA_031413355.1 Gemmatimonadota bacterium
GACATGCGGCCCCAACGGACATCATCCTACGCTACGAACAGCTGGTCCCTCCATCCGGCACTGCCGTCCCCACCGCCGCCGCCGAACCGATCACCACCCAGCACTGCTTGACGATCTTGGGATTGCTCGCCCGCGCGGACCAGCCGGAGCCGGTGGCTTCGAGGATGACGATCACGTTGCCGGGAGAAAGATTGGGATTCAGCGAATCGATGGTGGGACTGTAATTGCGATTCTGGAAATAGTAGGCCTCCTGCTCCTCCGCGATCCCGTGCAGATCCGAACTGAGGCTGGCCATGGTCGCCTTGTCCTTGGTGTACTGCAGCCGCGCGAAGCCCAGGCCGGCGAGAACGCCGATGACGACCATCACCACCAATAGCTCGATGATGGTCAAGCCACGACGCTGGCGAAGCTGATGTCCAGGACTCATGATGCAACTCCTCCTGAAGCGGGCGCTCCGACTGGTCGCCCCGTGGAATACTCTTACCGTTTTGCATCCAGCCAGTTGGGCCCGGTGCCGACATCAACCACCAGCGGCACCTTCAGGCTGGCGGCGGATTCCATGTGCGTCTTCACCAGCATCGCGACCTGGTCGACCGCGGCATCGGGCGCCTCGAGCACCAGTTCGTCGTGCACCTGCAGCAGCAGCCTGCCACCGGTCCCGCCCGCAACCAGCGCGGCGTGGATCCGGATCATGGCGATCTTGATGAGGTCGGCGGCGGAGCCCTGCAGGGGCGAGTTTTGTGCCGTCCGCTCCGCGAACGCCCGGAGATTGAAATTCTTGTCGTTGATCTCGGGGATGTAGCGGCGGCGCCCGAAGAGCGTCTCCACGTAGCCGTGGTCCCGGGCCAGCTTGACCTGGAGATCCAGGTAGGCCCGCACCCCGGAAAATCGCTCGAAGTACTGCTGAATGAAAGACTTCGCCTCATCCTGGGTAATCCCCAGCTGGCGGGAAAGAGCAAACGGCCCCTGACCGTAGATGGTGCCGAAGTTGATCGTCTTGGCCCGCCCGCGCATCTCGGTCGTGACCGCCTCGAGCGGCACCCCGAAGATGACCGAGGCCGTCTGCCGGTGGATATCCCCGCCCTCCCGAAACGCCGTGATGAACGCCGGATCCTGCGAGAGATGCGCCATCAGGCGCAGCTCGATCTGGGAGTAGTCGGCCTTGATGAAACGATACCCTGGCCGCGGCACGAAGCCACGCCGGATCTCCTCGCCCCGCGGAGTGCGGATCGGGATGTTCTGCAGGTTGGGATCGGAAGAACTCAGCCGCCCCGTCGCCGCCCCGGTCTGGTTGAAGCTGGTGTGAATCCGCCCGGTTCCGGCATTCACCCGGCTCGGCAGGACATCGACGTAGGTCGACTTGAGTTTCTGCGCCTCACGATACTCGAGAATCAGCGTCGGGACCTCATGACCCATCGCGGCGAGCTGATCCAGCACATCCGCATCGGTGGACGGCCCGGTCTTGGTCTTCTTCAGCACCGGCAGCTGCAGCTTCTCGAACAGGAGCGCGGCGAGCTGCCTGGGGCTGTTGAGGTTGAGCGTGGCGCCGGCGGCTGTGGCGATCTTCGCCTCCAGCGCGACGAGGTCCCGGGTCAGCTCAATGGAGATGCGGGCGAAGACCGCCGGATCGATGGCGATGCCCTCCCACTCCATGTCGACCAGCACCGGCACCAGCGGCATCTCCATCGTCTGGAGCAGCTGCTCCAGCCCGTGGTCCCGGAGCGAGGGCGCGAAGAACTCGTGCAGCGCCAGCACCGTGGCGCTGTCAGCCCCGCAGTACGCCGCGGCGACGGTTACCGGCACCTCGGCAAAAGGAATCTGCTGCTTCCCCTTGCCGGTGAGGTCGGTGTAGAGCCGCATCTGCTGGCCCAAGTGCTCCAGGGCGAGCGTATCGATGCCGTGCGACCGGCGGCCCGGGTCCAGCACGAAGCTCGCGAGCATCGAGTCGTACGCCGCTCCCGCCAGCTCCACGCCGGCGCGTCGCAGCACCTGCCAGTCATACTTCAGATTGTGGCCCGCCTTGGGCACCGCCGGATCACGCAACAGATCCAGC
>JANOFA010000358.1:0-1060 GCA_031413355.1 Gemmatimonadota bacterium
CGCCGAGGAACCCGCCGCCACTTGTGACGCCCCGTTCCACCAGCGCGCCGTCGGCCTGCACCCCGAGCGGGTTGACCGCAAACATGAAAGACTGACGGCCGTCATCGAAGGTGCCCAGAAAGAACTGGACGTAATCGTCACTGAAGATGTGGTCCCGGTCGGCCAGCGTAGCGTGGATTTCACCACCGGCGTCGCGCGCGCGCACACCGAAGTGGATGGCCGTGGCCGAGTACCACACCAGGATCTCGGTGGAATCCTCCGCCGGCACGCCGTCGATCGGCTGGAAGTGGGAGAAGCCGCCGAGGAGGGCCGCCTGGCTCCAGGCCGCTTCGTCCAGCACGCCGTCGACCTGAATGGTGCCGTCGAGCCGCGGAATCGCGACGCTCACCTGGCCGGCGCGACCATCGTGGACCTGCGGGGTATCAAGCGGCACGGCCTGGAGCAGGGCCAGCAGCGGAAGCATCATGGCGGTGGGTCTCGGGCGGGGGAGTCGGGAGGCGTACGGTAACGGCAACCCGACGGTTTCGCATCAGGGCCCGGGGAATCCTGTCCGAACCCCTTGAGCAGGTATAGTTTCCCCTTTCCCTATCACGACCGTAGCACGGAGAAACGTCATGCTGCAGCGCCTCACCGCTTCGTCCTTCCTCCTCGTCCTTCTGGTGACCAATGCCGAGGCCCAGGCCAGCCCAAAGACGAAGGAACCCGAGTACGACGGCCGACCGCTCTCGAGCTGGATCGTCGACCTCAAGACGGCCGCCGCGCCCTATTCGAGGAATGCCGCCGCCTACGCGATCGGCGGCATGGGCCCAGCCGCCAAGGCGGCCGTGCCGGCGTTGATCGAGGCCCTCGACGATCTCGAGGCGACGGTGCGCTTCCCGGTCTGTATCGCGCTGCGGGAGATCGGCCCGGATGCGAAGGACGCCGTGCCCGCACTGACCAGGGCGCTGGACGATCGCAACGAGGACGTCGCCGCCATGGCCCGCAAGGCGCTCATCAAGATCACCGGAGAGGATCCGCGACCGCCGGAGGAGGAGTGACCCTCGATCGGGGCACGTCTCGC
>JANOFA010000359.1:0-2163 GCA_031413355.1 Gemmatimonadota bacterium
CTGACAACTAACGGGAGCGGTGAGCGCATGGTAACGGTCATCAACCTCGCGGACAAGTTCGCTCTGTTCCACGACCAGTGGAGTCCCAAGATCGTCGCCGACGTCAACGACGCTCAGGTGAAACTGGTCAAGGTCCAGGGGGAGTTCGTCTGGCACGCTCATGCCGACGAGGATGAACTCTTCCTTGTGCTCCGGGGTATGCTCCGCATCGAACTGCGCGATGGCGACATTACGATCCGGCCCGGCGAGTTTGCCGTGATCCCGAAAGGGGTGGAGCATCGCCCCGTGGCGGAGGAGGAAGTCCACCTGCTGCTGGTCGAGCCGCGCGCCATCCGCCACACCGGAAATGTGGTCGACGCCCGGACCGTCACCGAGTACGAACGCATCTGAGCCCAATACCTCTGTCCTGACTGGAGCTGCCCCCGCATGAAGCTGGTTGATACCGACGAGACCGTCGTGATAGTCACGGGATCCGACATCCGGTCCGAGGAGCGCGACAGGCCTACCGCCTACAGGCTGAAGCAGGAGATCGACCAGCGGAGCGATGGGCAGGTCTTCCGCCGCGCCGTTGTGGTGGGCGATGCCTGGTACATGCAGAACCGGATCTTTCACCTCAATCCCACGATTGCAGTGGGCGGTCCCGGCGTGAACGGAGTCGCGGCCGGCTTTTCCCAGAATGTCCCGGTGACTTGGAGCCAGGACCAGCGGGCCTACGTCCAGACCGATTTCGAGGCCGATCCCAAGCGTGCCGTCCTGTGGGGCGCTGATGCGGAAAGCACGATGGTCGCAGTGCAGGCGTTCGTGTCGCAGGGATTTCTGGATGACCTGTTGCGGCGGATCTGGCGGTTTCGGGATGGGGTTCTGGTGTAGCGGGCGGGGTGTCTGTCGGGTCCAGCTTTGCGGGGAATGGCGCTGGGCGCGAGGCGCGAGGGAGGCGGAGACACGGCCAAGCCGGTCGTTGCTTTGGCGGTTACCTTCGCCTCGCGCCTCGCGCCTCGCGCCTCGCGCCTCGCGCCTCGCGCCTCGCGCCTCGCGCCTCAGTGCTGACGGAACGTCCCGTCGCCTTCGAACCGCGCCCCCGTCTCCGGAAAGTCCAGCTGTGTCACCCGCCGCAGCAGCTCGACTGCGGTGCCGGCCTGATCGGGTTGCGGCCCGATCAGTGGTGGCTGCAGCAGTGGCGGCAGTCGGCCTGCGACGAAGTGCCCCTCGCCGTCGAGATCGAGCAGCAGAAGGCTGGTGATTCCGAGCGGTCCTTCGAGATTGAAGCCCCGATAGGTCAGGAAGTTGCCGAGCGAGTAGACGATCGGCCGGTCGCGGTAGAACTCCACCCCGCGCAGCACATGCGGTCCATGGCCCACCACGGCATCAGCGCCCGCATCAATCACCACGCGGGCAAACCTCCGCAGGTTCCCCCGCGGTTCCTTCCCCAGGTATTCCGGCCCCGCGCCGGTTCGAATGGCCGCTGCGCCTTCTCTTCCGCCGTGGAAGGTGACGATCAGGACGTCCACCAGCGGCCGGACCGAGTCGACGATCGCCGCACTGTGGGTCAGGTCCAGCAAGTTGTACGAATGCGGGTAGGTCGCGAAGCCCACGACACCCACCAGCATCGTCATACCATCGCGCACTACCGGCGTGATCGCGATCGTCTCGAGCGGACCATACGGCGTCACGCCGAGGTCGCGAATCGTCGACTCGGTGTGGCGGCGGGCATCGACGCCGTAGTCGTTGGCGTGGTTGTTGGCGAGGTTCAGGTGGGTGAAGCCGGCGTCGCGAATTCGAGGTGCCAGCCAGGTCGGCGTGGCAAAGGCGTAGCACTGGGTCGAGCGCGGCGCGCACTTGCTGGATTCGCCGGAATCGGAGAGCACGCCCTCGAAGTTGCCGATGACCAGGTCGCCGCGGAGCAGTGAATCCACTCCGGTGAATAACCCGCGCCCGCTGTCTGGCGGGATGCCATCAGGGAGGGTGCGGGTGCCGAGGTTTATGTCGCCGGTGAAGACGAGGCGGAGGGGAAAGGTGCCGTGGACCACCCCCTGCGCCTGGATGTCGGGCGCCAGCGTGACCGCCAGCAGGCCGGCGACCAGAAGCGCGCCGCCGTTAGGGAAGCGCCGCACAAGTGTCGTGGTGTCACCGGGTCTCGTCCGCAGGGTCCCTCCGGGCGCTCGG
>JANOFA010000360.1:0-1099 GCA_031413355.1 Gemmatimonadota bacterium
GCATCGCGACGCGATCCCGGGCGAGCAATTTGTCGACGAGCAGGTGGAGGGGCCATTTGCCCGGTGGGTCCATACCCACCGCTTCACCGCCCTGGGCGCCGATCGGTGCCGCTACACCGACCACATCAACTACGAACTTCCGCTTGGCGCCGCGGGAGAACTCGGCGCGAGCTTCGTTGAGCGCAAACTGGAGCGGCTGTTCCGCTACCGGCATGCGACGGTACAGGCGGACCTGGCCCAGCACCAGCGGACGGCTGGCATGGCACCGCGAGTCATCGCGATTACCGGAGCGACTGGCATGGTCGGCCGCAGTCTAGTGCCCCTGCTCACGAGCGGTGGGCACACGGTGCGGCGGCTGGTGCGCAGCCGGCCCGCTCCTGGTGACATCCTGTGGGACCCTGACCGGGGCGTGCTCGACGCCGGGCAACTGGAAGGCGTCGACGCCGTGATCCACCTGGCCGGTGAGCCGATCGCCGGCGGCCGCTGGACCCTTGAGGGCAAGCGCCGCATCCTCGAGAGTCGTACCCGGTCCACCACCCTGCTGGCAGATACCCTCGCGCGCCTGACCCAGCCGCCGCGGGTGCTGGTGTCGGCATCCGCCGTCGGCATTTACGGCGACCGGGGCGACGAACTGGTGGAAGAGACGACGCCACTGCGCACCAGCGGCGAGCGGATGTTTGTCGAGCAGGTCGGACAAGCCTGGGAGGCGGCCACCGAACCGGCTGAGCGCGCGGGCATCCGGGTGGCCCGGATGCGGATCGGCATCGTGCTGAGTCCCGACGGCGGCGCCCTCGTCCCGATGATGCGTCCGGTGCAATTCGGGGTCGGCGGCCGGCTCGGCAGCGGGCAACAGTTCATGAGCTGGATCGGGATCGATGACGTGATCGGGGCGCTGTACCATGCGGTGCAGTCGGAGAATCTGAGCGGACCGGTGAACACCACCGCACCGCATCCCGCGCGCAACGCCGACTTCATCGCCACCCTGGCGCGCGTACTCGAGCGCCCGGCATTTCTCCCCGTGCCCGCCGCCGCGATCCGGCTGCTGGTGGGCCAGATGGCGGATGAGCTGGTGCTGACCGGTAACCGGGTGATTCCCACT
>JANOFA010000361.1:0-3103 GCA_031413355.1 Gemmatimonadota bacterium
CCAGGTAGGCGAGCACTCGGGTCCGTTCCACATGCTGCAGGAATTTGAGCCCCAGCCCCTTTCCCTCGTGCGCGCCCTCGATGATGCCGGGAATGTCGGCCACTACGAAGGTCCTGGACCCGCTCAATCCGACCACACCGAGATTGGGCTCGAGGGTGGTGAAGGGATAGTCCGCGATTTTCGGCCGAGCCGCGGAAATCGCCGCCAGCAGGCTGCTCTTCCCGGCGTTGGGCTCACCCACCAGGCCGACATCGGCGATGAGCTTGAGCACCAGGTCGATCTGGCGGTCTTCGCCGTCGCCACCCGGTTCCCACTCCCGCGGCGCCTGGTGGGTGGCCGACATGAAGTGGTAGTTCCCCCGCCCGCCCGCGCCGCCGCGGGCGATCAGCATCTCGTCACCATCGTGCATGACCTCGCCGATGGTGTCACCGCTGACGGTGTCCTTGACGATCGTACCGGGCGGCACCGGCAGGTAGAGATCCTGGCCGCCAGCACCCGTCATCGTCTTGCCCTTGCCGTGCACCCCGCGCTCCGCCTTCCAGACGGTGCGGTAGCGATAGTCGAGCAGTGTGGCGAGGTTCGCGTCAGCCCGGAGGAAGATCGAGCCACCCCGTCCACCGTCGCCGCCGTCCGGCCCGCCCTTGGGTTTGTACTTGAACCGGGCAAAGGAGCTGGCCCCGGACCCGCCGGCGCCGGCCGCGACCCGGATAGTCACCTGATCAACAAACATGGGTACTCACCATCATTCTTCCGGCTCCCAGCCATCCCGCACGCTCTGCCATAATTCCTTGATCTTCTTCCATTGGTCGTACGAGAGCAGCGGGTTCACGACGCCCAGAGCGCCATCCACCTGCTGGAAGGTGGCGCCGGCGTGCAGCGCCCCACGGAGGTGCGAGTGCAGCTGACGCGGGGTTTCCAGCACCGCGGTCTGGGCGACGACGCACAGCTCCCGTCGCATCAGGTCGAGGCCGGGGCGCGACATCGTCCGGCCATAGCCCTCGGTGATCATCCAGGAGTCGAGCGCGGGGTGGAGTTCCTTCACGTTGGCCCGCAGCCGGCGGTAGTTGGCGCCGTAGACGATCTCGCAGGTGACTTCGCCACGCCGGGTCCACTCGGCCACCGCGGCGTAGTCGGCATCAGGATCGGTGGCGGGCGCCGCCACGCGGCCCGTCTTCCGCCAGATCGAGACGGCGATCAGGGTCCGGGGGTAGCCCACCATCAGGGTGGACTGCAGCAGCAGCTCTTCGACCCAGGGAATCGGCACCTGATTGGCCCGACAGGCGGACGCTCCGCTCCGCAGGTCCGGCTCGTAGCCCTGGGCAATCGCCGCCGCGAAGCGGACGAGGTGCAGCGTCGGTGGATCGAGCAGCTCCTGCCTGGACATCAGTCTAACGCCCTCCCGCTGGAATGTTGGTGCCGAATGATCGCGGTGCTACGCAGAAAAACGCACCGCGCCCCGGGCCCGCAGTGTACCGGTGACCGTCCCACGGGTGTTGACCGTTGGTAGCTCGACATGCCGGAGCAGGCTGGCTGGCGCCTGATCGAGATCGAGTGCCACGAGACCATGGTCGGCCAGTTGCCGCAGCACCGCGAGCAGCGCCGGCCCGGAACTGCGCATGTCACCGTCGGCCACCTTCAGTGCGACTCCCAGGCCGGCGGCGGGAATCGCCGCACAGTGGATCCCATCGGCGCCCACCTTGGCGAGGATCGCCCCACCGGTCGCCTCATTGAGGTCGGTGCAGATCCGTCCCGTCCCCGCGATCAGCCCCGGATGCGCCGCCATGGCGCTCCGCAACCGGGCCATGGCCGGATCGGTCGACGCCGCGAGCCGGGCATACGCCAAAGCCATCGCGCGCAGCGGCACCCCGAAGCAGACCACAGTGCAGCCGTCCACTCCGAAGCGCATCTGATCGGCGGGGACATCGGTCCACCGCTCGATCTCGGCCAGGATGCGCTGCTGCACCGGATGACCTGCCCGCTCGTAGCCAGTCAGCGGCCAGTCATGCGCCAGCGCCAGGGCGAGCATGCCGACGTGCTTGCCGGAGCAGTTGCTCCACCGCGGGCCGATCGTGAGTCCATGCCGCAGCGCATGCTCGTACACCTGACTCGACAACGGTGGATGCGGACCGCAGGCCAGCGCCTGCTCGCCGAGCCCCACCTTCTTCAGCATCGACTCCGCCACCTGGATGTGGATCGGCTCACTCGAATGCGACGCGCAGGCCAGGGCCAATTCCCTCGAGTCGAACCCAAACCGGTCCGCGGCCCCGTCGGCCACCAGCGGGAAGGCCTGGAACGGCTTGGCCGCGGAGCGCCAGAAGGTGACCCGGTCGGGGGCCCCCGCGCTTGCGACCAGCCGTCCCTCATGATCGACCACAGCCACCGAGACCCGGTGGACCGACTCAACCAGATCGCCCCGAATCGACTCGACTCGCAAGTGGTCGGACATGGGGGAGCAAAATAGCCGGGGAGCGAGTCGAAAGGAGAACGCGGTCTGAGCTACGGGAACCGGGAACGGGGAACGGGAAAAGCGCGCGGCCTTGACTCCGCAGGGGACTCTGTGCCGTCATGCATCTCCCGGTTCCCCGTTCCCCGTTCCCCGTTCCCCGTTCCCCGTTCCCCGTTCCCGGTTCCCGGTTCCCGTCTATGTTTTGCCCATGTCCCTTCCGCGCACCCTGATCCTGCTCCTCCTCCCCGCCGCCGCCGCCGCCCAGGCCTCGCCCTATGTCGCGCTCGACGACCCGCGGCTGCCGGCCCTCGAGCACCTGATTGCCCTGGGCGACGTCGCCGATCCGTCACCCATGATCCGGCCATTCCGTCGCGCCGATGCGGTCCGGGTACTCGACAGTGCGTATGCCAATCCCGAGACCCGCGACACGGCGCTCGTGTCCGCGCTGCGTACCGCCTGGCGGCCGGACAGCGGCGAGGCGACCTGGAGCCTGCTCTCGCGCGCCGGTGCCCAGGCCTACACCGAGGGGCGGCGTGACCCGCTGCACCCGGCGGGCGCCGGAAGCGTGGAGCCCTACATCGAGGTAGGGATGGTGGGACGGTGGGGCAACCTGCTGGCGGTGAGCCGGCCGGCAATCGAGCGCCGCCTGCTCGATGA
>JANOFA010000362.1:0-2105 GCA_031413355.1 Gemmatimonadota bacterium
TTGTGCGCGGGTGGGGGCGTGGCGCCTCGTTTGGGGCCCTCTTTTTGCCCCCCCACACCCTCCCCGCCCATGCACGCGGCCCCCACCCGTGCCGCCCGCGGGCAGGGGTCGACCGCGGTCGACCCCAACCCGATTCGGCAGGAGATTGTGCAACATCCCCGGCCCGGCGCATCCCTACGCATCCTCAACCCGGACAGCCACCTCATGTCGGTCATGCTTCGCCGAGCCGCGCTCGGCTCCTTGGGTCTGCTCTTAGCCTGCGGTCAGCAATACAGCGCCAAAGATGACCAGCAACCCGCCATGGACCAGGTCGCGGCCGCGCCAGCGGCCATGAGCCTGGAGCGCGGTGTGGTCTCCGGCGGGGTTGCCACGGCCGAGTTCGCCAACGCGGAGGGCGAGCCGGCCCAGAACCCGCTCCCCAACGCCTCTCATGACGCCGCGGCCATGGCCGCAATGATCATCCGGACCGGCAACGCGAGCATCCAGATCGACTCGCTGGAGGTTGCCGTCGCCCAGGTACGCGCCCTCGCGGACCGGGTGGGCGGCTATGTCGCCAACAGTCAGATCCAGTCCGGCGACGATCAGGTGCGCTCGGCTACGATCGAGCTCAAAGTCCCCGCCAATCGCTTCGACGCCCTCGTGGCGGGCCTGACGCCGCTGGGCAAGGTCGAGTACGTCAACATCTCGGCCCAGGATGTGGGGGAGGAGTTCACCGACATGACGGCCCGGGTGGCCAACTCGCGCCGGCTGGAGTCCCGCCTCATCGAGCTGCTCGCGACCCGCACCGGCAAGCTGTCGGACGTGCTGGAGATCGAGCGCGAGCTGGCCCGGGTGCGGGAGGAGATCGAGCGGATGGAAGGCCGCCTGCGCTACCTCCGCGCGCACGTCAGCACCAGCTCCCTCACGGTCACGGTCCATGAAAAGGCCCCGATCGTCGGCGACGTCGGCAGTGGCGGCGTGATCGGCGACGCCTTTCGTCAGGCCTGGCGCAATTTCGTGAACTTCATTGCCGGGGCCATCGCCTCCTCCGGCGTCATGGTACCGCTCGGCGCACTGCTCTTCGGCGCAGTCTGGCTGGGGCGGCGCTGGTGGCGGGGACGCACCTAAGCAGGCTCGGCCGGGAGCGGGGATCGGGGCGACGGAATCTGGTGTAGATTCCTCCCGAGCTCCGTTCCCCGCAGCAGGCGGGCGCGGAGGCCCGCCCTACCGGCTGGCGGGCACGGAGGCCCGCCCTACCCTTTTCCTTTCTCACTTCCCCATGCCAGTCGACCTTCTCGCCATTGCGGCGCACCGCGACGACATCGAACTCACCTGCGGCGGCACGCTCCTGCGAGCGCGGGACCAGGGCCACCGCACCGGCATCCTCGACCTGACCGCTGGGGAAATGGGCACCCGCGGCTCCGCCGAACTGCGTGGCGCCGAGGCGGACCGCGCTGCGACGATCCTCGGCGTGACGGAACGGCGGAATGCGGGTCTGCCTGACGCGGGGATCCAGAACACCGAAGCCAGCCGGCGCATTCTCGTTGAACACATCCGGCACTTCGCACCACGCGCCGTGATCCTCCCCTTCCCCGTCGGGCGCCACCCCGATCATCGGATCGCCTCCGAGCTGGGTCGGGACGCCTGTTTTCTGGCGGGATTGGCGCGCTATGACGCGAAGGGCACTCCCCACCGGCCCCACAAGATCCTGTATGCCCTCGCCTACCGGGAAGATCCGGTCAAACCGACATTTGTGGTGGATATCAGCCCGCAATTTGAGCGGAAGATGCAAGCCATCCGCTGCTATGCCAGCCAGTTCGACGGCGCCGACAGTGCTGGAGAGATCTTTCCCACCGGGCAGGATCTCTACTCACTGGTCGAGGTGCAGAACGCGCACTACGGGTCGCTGATCCGCACGCGGTATGGTGAGCCGTTCTACACCGAGGAGACGGTCCAGGTGGACGACGTCATGAGCCTCGGGGTCACCTCTCCGCCATCGACTGCCCCGCCGCCCGGCAGCAAACGTTTAATATCTGCATGGACGAGCCCGTCGACTACGGCGCACTCGGCGCGTACCTTGCCGCCACGCGCGGCCTGCCCACCGTCAACGTCCCCACCCCGTATCA
>JANOFA010000363.1:0-1169 GCA_031413355.1 Gemmatimonadota bacterium
CCTTCTTCTGGCGCAATCTCGGCGTCCTGCTTCTGGTCCTCGCCAACCTGGTCCTGAGCGTGCGCCTGGTGCAACTCAATGGCGCTCCGACGAGCCCCGCGCAAAGCACCGTGGCGGTCGGCGTGATCCTCCGCGGCGCGACGCTGACCTACGCCACTCTGTCGCTCATCGTCGCGTTCGTCACCATCATCCTCTTTCTTTCCCTCGAGGTGTTCAGCGGGTCGCGCGCGAGCTGGCAGCGCAATGCGCGGTGGAGCGAGCTCCGGCAGGGGATGACCCAGCCGGAGGTGCTGAGCACGCTGGGCGAACCATTCCAGCGACTCTCGAGCGAGACATCTCCTGGCGGACCCGAGGAGCAGTTCGCCTACCAGCTCCATCCTCTCGGGCCGCTCGACGGAGCTTTTGTCGCCTTCCACAGAGACACGAGCGGCGGGATGACGGTGGCGTACAAGTCGCCCGACTATGAGGCCCAGGCGCGGGGCCGCGCGGAGTGGATCCCCCGGGGCTACGCCCGGTCCCGGTATCGTGACACCATCAGGGAGTCGGCACTAATCCTGGCTTTCCTCGGGATCATCCTGCTGGGTGTCGCCAGCCTGATTCCCTTCGGCGTCCATGCCGGTGCGTATTCCTGGACACTCTACACACCCCTGCTCGCGCTCGTGCTGGGTCTGATCTACGAAGCGTGCGGTCCCAGGGGGTGGCGCTATGACCTGATGCTCATCTACCCGCTCTACGCCGTCATCCTGATTACCTGGGCGGTCCGGCTGATTCCCCTGCTCCGGAGCCGAGCGTAGCAGGCTGCGCCGCAGGACGGGGCGGTCGCCGGACCGCTGGTGCTGCTGATACTATTCCCGTCGTCCTACGCTAGACCGAGTTCATCCTCTCTCATCGATCGAGCGCCTGATGTCCCGTCACACGATTACTGCCGTTGTCGCCCTCGGCTCGCTGGCCTGCTACGGCCCGTACCGCGAACCGTCGCTCCCCCCGCCACCATTGGCCACCCTGCCACCGGTCCGGCTGTCGCCCTCCGGCGTCACGCTCCAGGACCAGGTCTCGGGCACCACCGCCCGGCTCCAGGCCATCAGTGCGGTCAACGACCAAATCGTGTGGGCGAGTGGTACGGGCGGCGCGTTTGTGGTGACAACGAACGGGGGCGGACGGCCCTGCTC
>JANOFA010000364.1:0-2158 GCA_031413355.1 Gemmatimonadota bacterium
GCGGCATAGCGCCGCTGTTGACCAGGATGGACTTGGCCGCGCAGCTGGCCGTGACCACCGGGTCGTTGAGGACGGCCGGAATCACCACGTCGTTCGCCGAGGTGGGTACCAGTGCCGGCGACCAGTTGCCCGCAGTACTCCAGTCGGTGCTCACAGCGCCAGTCCAGGTGATCGTCGGCGCGGCGGCCGGCCAGTTGATCACCGCGCCATTGGTGCCGCTGAACAGGCTCGGCGACGGCGCCGCCGGCGCGGCGTTCACCATGTTGATGGTGAGGACGCCGGACGTCGCGCCATCGACGTCGTTGGCCGCCAGATAGAGGCCCGTCGTTGGTGTCACCGCAAACGAAAGCGCGGTGACGTTGTACGGAGTCGCTGCGCCGGGGTTGTCAATGGTCAGCTGGGTCACGCCATTGGCCTGGCCGGTGAAGCCGACGGTGTCGAACTGGGTAATGGTTCCGGCGCCGATCGTCATGACGTTCTGGTCGATGGTCAGGCGGGAGACATCGACGCCGCCCACCGTCAGCACTCTCGGGCCGGCGGTGACGCCGATGAGCGGCGTGGTGCCGGTCGGACGCGAGATCAGCTGGCCATTCAGGAAGGTGTTGCTCGCCAGGCTCAGCCCGCCGGTGGCGAGGGTGACCTCGAGGTCGTTGAACTGGCTGGTGCCGGTGCCGAAGCCGGGGCTGGCGAAGTTCACGATCCGGACCGCGGCGGCGCCGAGCTCGGTCTTATGCGTGCCACTTGCAACAAAGCTCCCTGACGTCGTCACCGAGGTCTGGGTGAAACTGCCGCCGATCTTGAGGTAGCCCGCCGTCAGCTTCCCGCCGGTGAAGCCGCCGCCGAAGATGCCGGCGCCGGTGACCAGCAGCGAGTCGAGGGCGTTGGTCATCGTTAGCGTGGCGCTGCTCTGGGTCACGAAGCTGCCGATGACGCTCATCGTCCGGCCGCCGAGGATCAGGTCGCCGCTGGCGCCCGTAATAGTCACGCCACCCGCCACCACCGTCCGGCCCACGAGCGTCACCGGCCCGCTCAGGATCAGGCCTGGGACGTTGCCGCGGAGCTGGGCCGTCGTCGCGATCAGCAGCGAGCCGCTGCCGATGATGCTGCCGTCGGCGAAGACGTCGCCACCGACCTGGCAGTTGATCGTGTTCAGGTTCAGTGTCGCGCTGACGTTGACCGTCAGGCTCTTGGCGGAACAGCTGCCGGTCACCGAGGGCTGAGTGCCCCCCGCCGGGATCACCACGTCATCGGCGTTGGTGGGCACCGCGCCCGTGCTCCAATTACTCGCGGTGTTCCAGTCGGTACTCGTCGTGCCGGTCCAGTTGATCGGGCCCACCGCCCCCCAGTTGATGACAGCACCGTTCGTTCCCTGCGCGAAGCCGCTTGGGACGGCCGGCGCCGGATTCACCAGGTTCACTACCAGCGCCAGCGGCGTCGGACCGTCGGAGTCGGCGAGGTCCACGTAGAAGCCGGTCGTCGGCACCGTCGAGAAGACCAGGTTGTTGAACACCAGGGGCGTGGCGAAGCCGGGCAGCGACCCGGAGAGCTGGCTCGCTGAGCCCGGCATGCTCTGGAACGTCACGTTGTCGAACTGGAAGCTGCTCCCGCCGTTGATGATGAGCGGCGCGTTGGACAGCGTCAGGCCGGTGACCTGGGTGCCGCCACCCACCACAAACCGGTTGCTGCTTCCGGTGATCGTGGGCGCGGTGCTTACCGGGGTCGAGAGGAACAGCCCGTCAACCTGGACGACGCTGGAGAGCGAGATCCCCGCCGTCTGGGCCGAGATATCCAGAATGTTGAAGTGCGAGCCGACACCCGACGACACCATCGTCAGGTTGATGCTGCCCGCCCCGGCGAAGACCACCTTGTGGCTACCCGTTGGTGCAAAGCTCGAATCGCTGAAGGTCCTGCCCTGACTGAACGTGGCGAACGTCGTCGGATTCATCAGGATGACGCCGGCGGTGAGTGTGCCCGCTGTGCTCCCGCCATCGAAGGTCAGGCTGGGGCCGGTGCCCCCGACGATGAGCGAGTCGGTGGAACTGGTCATGACCAGGACGCCGTTGTTGGCGGTCTGGAAGTCATCGCCGGTGCTGGAGCCCACGACCGCGGTGTTGCCGGCGAGGCTGAGGCTGCCGTTGATGGTGAGGCCCGGCGTGAC
>JANOFA010000365.1:0-10828 GCA_031413355.1 Gemmatimonadota bacterium
TGGTCGTCCCGGATGATCGTCCAGCATCTGGCCGACGCCGAGCTGGTCGGCGCGTTCCGCCTCCGCATGATTCTGGCCCACGAGCGCCCGCCGGTTGCGCCCTATGACCAGGATCGCTGGGCCGATCACCTGCACTACGAATCGGTCGACATCGGGGAGGCGCTGGAACAGTTTGCGGTGCTCCGCCGGGCCAATCTGCGGTTCTGGACCAGCGCCACTCCGGCGGAGCTGACTCGGGTGGGCGTGCATGGTGAGCGGGGAGAGGAAAGTGTCGCGCAGATGCGTCGACTCTATGCCGGCCACGACCTGGCCCACCGTCAGCAGCTGGCGCGCATCCGTATTCTGCTCACCGGTCATTGATCCGGGTCACCACTATCCATGCCCAGACCACTGCCTCGGACACTGCCCGGAAGGAATTCGTCATGACCACCCGTGCGAACGGCGCGTTTGACGTGAAGCTGACTCCGCAGGCCGCGGACGACGGCACTGCTGCCGCGGGGATCGGCCGAATGGACATCGACAAGCAATTCCATGGCGACCTCGAAGCGACGAGCAGGGGCGTGATGCTCGCCGCCGGGACGGGCATTCCGAATTCGGCGGGCTACGTCGCGCTGGAACGGGTGAGTGGAACGCTCGGGGGCCGCACCGGCAGCTTCATGCTGCAGCATAGCGGCACGATGAATCGTGGGGCGCCGCAGCTGGTCGTGACGGTGATCCCGGATTCCGGCACCGAAGGGCTGACCGGCATCACCGGTGCCATGACGATCATCATCGCTGGCGGCAAGCACTCCTATGAATTCGACTACACGATCGCTGCCCCTTCCTGACGCTGGCCCCGCTTGCGAGTGCCATGACCCATCTGTCCCTACTCACGGCGACGGCAGACCCGGACGAGGAGCTGGCAGGCGTGGTCGGCAACCGTGAGTAGCGCCGGTTCACGTGCCGGGCTCACCCGCGCGACCCTGGGTACCGCAACGCGAGCCCTCTGTGCGCTGGACCCCGATCTGGCGGACATCGTCCGTCGCCTGGGGACACCGCCACTCTGGGGCCGCCGCCCCGGGTACCCGACCCTCGTCCGCATCATCCTCGAGCAACAGGTTTCCCTCGCCGCCGCCAGAACGATGTATGCCCGCCTGCAACATGCCGTCGGCGCGGTCACCCCGGCGTCGGTCGGTCGACTGGGAGTCCTCGGCCTTCGCCGGCTCGGGTTGACCGGCCAGAAGGCGTCCTACTGCGCGGGTCTGGCGGACAGCCTGCTGTGTGGCGAGCTGGACCTGGGTGCCGTCTCCCGCGCGACCGGCGAGGAGGGGCGCCTTCGGCTCCTTGAGGTCCGCGGGCTCGGACCGTGGAGCGTGGACATCTATTTCCTGATGGCGCTCCGCCGGCCTGACGTCTGGCCCCACGGCGATCTCGCGTTGGCGGAAGCGGTGTTCCGGGTGAAGCGGATGCGAGCCCGTCCCGATCACTCGACCCTCACTCGTTTCGCCGAGCGCTGGGCACCATGGCGGGCGGTGGCCGCGCGGATTCTCTGGAGTCACTACCTGAGCCTGCGCGCGGCGCGGCCGCGCTGAGCCGATACTGCCCACACCTCGTGCTGGCGGACGGCGATCGGTGGCATACCTTCTCTCTGTCCGGGATCTTCTCCCCTCGAGTCTCATTGTCGTCGCCTTGTGGAGCCAGCGAATCACCATGCGCACCGTGACCATGATCCTGCCGGCCGTCCTCCTTGCGCTTACCGCCAGCCAGGCCCCGACCCTTTCCCACCGGGATGAGCCGGGATTGATTGACCGCGTCGGCTGGCTGACCGGCTGCTGGTCGCGGGAGAAATCGGGCCGCATCGTCGAGGAGCACTGGATGCCGCCGCGTGGCGGGACGATGCTTGCCATGGGACGGACGACGCGCAATGGCGTGTTGGCCGAGTACGAGTTCATCTTCCTCAGCGAGCGCGATGGGCGGCTGGCCTACGAGGCCCACCCGTCGGGCCAGGCCCCGACGACGTTTCGCTCGGCGGCACCGACCGATACAATGGTCGTCTTTTCCGACCCGGCCCATGACTTCCCTCAGCATGTGGGGTATCGCCGGATGGGGCCGGACTCCCTCCTGGCCTGGATCGAGGCTAGCATCGAGGGCCGAGTACGACGAGTGGATTTTGGCTATCACCGCGCTCCATGCCTGGGGAGCTGAACAGGGACAACATCATTGCCGCCCGCGGAGTGCGCCTGCCTTGCTGCGAGGCCACCTCGAAGACCATCCCACGCCGATTCACCCTGGAGGTCGTACCATGGCAGCAAGGATCATCGCGGTCGTCGGAGCCACCGGGGCGCAGGGGGGCGGGCTGGTCCGCTCGATCCTCGCCGACACGAGCGGCGGCTTTGCCGTCCGGGCGCTGACCCGGAACCCACACTCTGAAAAAGCGGAGGCCCTCGCTGCGCTGGGTGCCGACGTTCGCGCCGTCGACGCAGACCAGCCGGAAACGCTTGCGCCCGCCTTTGCCGGCGCGTATGGGGTCTTCTGCCTGACCAATTTCTGGGAGCACTTCTCGCCGGAGCGTGAACTCGCCCAGGCAGAGGCCCAGGCCCGCGCCGCCAAGGCGGCCGGTGTGCGGCACGCCATCTGGTCGACCCTGGAGGACACCCGGCACTGGGTACCGCTTTCCGACAACCGCATGCCCACGCTGATGGGCCACTACAAGGTGCCGCACTTCGACGCGAAAGGAGAGGCGGATCACTTTTTCCGCGACCACGGCGTCCCGACGACCTATCTGCTCACGTCGTTCTACTGGGACAATTTCATCTATTTCGGCTCCGGCCCGAAGCCGGGCCCGGATGGGCAGCTGGTGCTCACCCTTCCCATGGGTGACCGCCCGCTACCCGGCATCGCCGCGGAGGATATCGGCCGCTGCGCCTTCGGCATCTTCAAACAGGGGCCAGCCTTGATCGACAAGCGGATCGCTATCGCCGGGGAACATCTCACCGGGACCGAGATGGCCAGCGCCCTTGCCCGTGCGCTGCGCCGGCCGGTGCGCTACAACGCCGTCACCCCCGATCAGTACCGCGGATTCGGCTTTCCCGGCGCCGAAGATCTCGGCAACATGTTTCAGGTCAAGCACGACTTCAATCGGGAGTTCTGCGCCCCGCGGGACGTCACCGCGACCCGGGCCCTGAACCCGCAGTTGCAGAACTTCGAGGCGTGGCTTGGGCGCCATGCCGAGCTCATCCCGCTCGAGTAGGCCGGCCGGTGGCTGCGGATCGTGCCTCGCGTCCTCTGGAACGCACTGCGACATGACGTCTCACTTTCTCCTCTTCTATGAAGTCGTTGCGGACTACGCCATCCGCCGCGTGCCGTTCCGCGAGGCGCACCTGCTGCTGGGCCACCAGGCCGTCGCGCGGGGGGAGCTCGTGCTGGGTGGCGCGTTCGCCGATCCGGTCGACGGAGCCGTGCTGCTGTTCAAGGGCGAGAGTGCCGCCGTGGCCGAGGAGTTTGCGCGGGCCGATCCCTATGTGACGAATGGCCTGGTCACCCGCTGGCATGTGCGGCGCTGGACCACCGGTATCGGTCCGGATGCGTCGGCGCCAGTGCCGCAACGCGCACCGGTGGAGACGACGCCGCACTAACCTCAGGACCACCCAAGGGGGGACACCATCCCGTTCCCATGGACCGGTCCACCACGGAGACCTTCTTGGCGACCAGACCGGTGCATCGACTTGCCCGCCGCCACCTCCCACTGCTGCTGGTGTGGTTCTCCGGCACAGGCTGCGGGGTTGGCTGGCAGGCGCAGCCTATCCCGCTACCGGCACCCCTCCCCTCCCGACAGCAGGCCCAGGTCTGGCGGAGCGGCGCGATGACCCGGCTGCATGGCATTGTCCTGACCGGAGATTCGCTCTCCGGCATCCCGTACCTGCAGCCGCTCAGTTGCGATTCCTGCCGCGTCGTCGTTCCCCTGAGCGGCGTCGACTCGCTGCGCACCGGTGATCCGGTTGGCAGCCTGTGGGCTGTAGTCGCGCTGTTCGTGGCCACATTGTTCCTTGTGGCGTGCGCTTCGGAATCGGAGCTCTGCCCCGGTCCGAGTGGCACCTGACGCCGCCTGCCATCTCTTCCAGAATCCGGCACGCCCATCCGACGTCACCTCACGAGTGCACCCATGCTCCGATCTCACTGGTCCACGATCGCGCTGCTGCTCACGGTCCTCCCGCTTGCGCCCGTACGGGCTCAGGAGGGGGCCGCGAGCGAGCGGCAGGCGGTGCTCGCCGCAGTCGATAGCCTGCTGGATGCGATGGCGCACCACGATGTCCCCACCTCGCGGCGGTTGCTGGTGGCTGGGGCCACCCTTCATTCAGTGCTCGTGGGTGCGCCGACAGCGACGCTGCAGACCCAGAATGACGTCAGCTATCTGCAGATGCTGGCCACGGACACGACCGCGCTTGGCGAGCGGATCTGGTCCCCGACCACGCTGATCGCAGGAGATGTGGCGCAGGTGTGGGCGGAGTACGATTTCCATGTCAACCGCACCTTCTCCCACTGCGGGGTCGACAGCTTCACCCTGCTACGGTCGGCCGCGGGTTGGCAGGTCACGTCCATCTCGTACACGGTCATCCGTCAAGGCTGTGCGCCCAGTCCGCTGGGTCCCCTGGGCTCGGCGCCTGCCCCATGATGGATCAAGGGGAGCATAGAACAGCGAGTTCCGTCACCGTTGTCGAAACCGAGCGCCTGGTCCTGCGCCAATTCACCACCGACGACGCCGCCTTCATTCTCGGGCTGCTGAATGAGCCGTCATTCCTTCGCTTCGTCGGTGACAAGGGGGCGCGTACTCTTGACGACGCGCGCAGCTATCTCCTCCAGGGACCGATCGACAGCTACGCCCGGAACGGCTTTGGTCTCTGCCTGGTGTCCCTGAAGGAGGATGCCACTCCGATCGGCATGTGCGGCCTGGTCAAACGGGACGCGCTGGAGCATCCCGACATCGGCTTCGCCTTTCTCCCGCGCTACTGGTCGAAGGGGTACGCACTCGAGGCGGCCTCCGCGGTGCTGGGCCACGGACATGGCGTCCTCAAGCTTGGGCGCATTCTGGCGATCACCCAGACGGACAATGCCAGTTCGATCAGGCTGCTGCAGCGACTTGGCCTGACACACCAGCGCATCATGTGCATACCGCCGGATGAGCAGGAGTTGTCGCTGTTCGCACTCGAGGCCTGACGCAATCGGCGCCGGGCGCGCTCGCCTCTTCCTTCATCCGTCATCGAGGCTGCATGCAACTCAAGGTGTTCAATTCCGCGGGAGTGCTCGTCGGCCCCGTCGAGAGCGCTCGCGTGGCAAGGACCGACGCGGAATGGCAGGCCCGGCTCACGCCCGAGCAGTTCGCGGTCGCACGGGACAAGGGGACCGAGCGGGCCTTCTGTGGCACACTCCTCGACAACAAGCGCGCCGGAGTCTACAGCTGCATCTGCTGCGGATTGCCACTATTCACCTCTACCGCGAAGTTCGACTCGGGCACCGGCTGGCCCAGCTTCTTCCAGCCCGTCGCTGCGGAGAACGTGTCGACCCACGTGGATCGGGCGTACGGCATGGTGCGGACCGAGATCCTCTGTACCCGCTGCGACGCACACCTCGGCCACGTGTTCGAGGACGGCCCCGCCCCGACCCGGCTGCGGTTCTGCGTCAATGGCGCCTCGCTGGCGTTCACCGATCAGGACAGCCTCGCCACGCTCGCCGATCCGGCAGCATTGCCGGGCGGCTCCTGAGCGCCTTCCAGCCCGGACGCCTTCCCGTCCATCTCGACTCTACCTAACTTCGGCAGCGGGCCGAAGCATCGACCCCGCACATCGGAGGGCGCAGGCCGGCGACGGTTTCCCCTCGATCCGCACCCCTACCTGGAGCACGCCATGGATCGCAAAGCCGAGGCCAGCTGGGCCGGAGACCTCAAGAGTGGCCGTGGCAACATTCGCCTTGGGAGTGGGGCCTTCGAGGGTCCTTATTCATTCGTCAGCCGTTTCGAAAGTGGCGGTGGCACCAATCCAGAGGAGCTGCTGGGTGCGGCGCATGCCGGCTGCTTCTCCATGGCCCTTTCATTGGCGCTCACCGCGGCCGGCAACGTACCCACCAGCGTGACGACGACAGCCACCGTTCACCTTTCCAAGGTCGGGGCGGGCTTCGGGATAACCGGCATCGACCTGGTGACCCGGGGCGTCGTCCCCGGCGTGTCCGCCGCCGATTTCCAGCGGCTGGCGGAAGAAACCAGGGTCAACTGTATCATCTCGAAGGCACTGGCAGCTGTCCCCATGAAGCTCGACGCGCAGCTCGTCACCGGCTGACCGGCTGGCGATGCGGGCATCCGCGTCGCCATCACCCGCCCGGCACGGAGGTTCATGGGAGACTTTCCGCACTTCGCGCTGATCACCTTCACCTCGGTCCTCTTCATCGTGGACCCGCTGGCGGCTGTGCCGGCGTACCTGGTCGTCACCCAGGATGAGACTCCGCTGGAGCGCCGGCGGACCGCGCTTCGGGCATGTGTCGCCATGGCGATCATCATGACGGTCTTCGCGGCGGCGGGCGGGTTGATCTTTCAGGCACTGGGCATCACCCTCCCGGCCTTCCGGATCGCGGGAGGGCTCATTCTCTGGCTCGTCGCGCTCGACATGTTGCGCGCCCAGCGCAGCACCCAGGAGTCCCGCGAGGAGATCGCCGAGGGAGTCGTAAAGGAAGACGTCGCCCTCACACCGCTTGCCATCCCGATCCTGGCTGGTCCCGGCGCGATTTCCACCGCGATGGTCCTGGCCGGCCAGGCGCCTACCTGGGCTCACACCGCGATCGTGTACGGCGCGATCGTTCTCACAGCGGTGGTGTCCTGCATGACCCTGCTGCTCGGTGAACGACTGGTGGCCGTGCTCGGGACCACGGGGATCCGGGTCCTCACCCGCATCATGGGACTACTCCTCGCCGCAGTCGCCACCCAGTTCATCATTACCGGCATCAAGGACAGCCTTGGGTGAGCCGGAGCTTTGCCTTTCTCCGCGCCATCGCGGTAACGTCATCTTCACCGCGCCAGGCCGCGGTGCCTCCGCTCTGCCTCGGAGGATCGAGGCCCACCTCCATCAGGCGCTCGGCTACGAGGTTCACCCCTTCCTCCGCAGCGGAGCCGAAGTAGCCGCCATCGCGAGGTACCGCCCATTCCCTTGGGGGGAGATCGAAGCGGCCGGCGCCTTCTGTGTCGGCCTGCTCGCCGCCCCACTCACGGCCGACATGCGGAAGGCGGCGATGGCGTTGCGGACCGACATCGATGACTTTCACGCGCATGGACGGGAGATCTACTGGCTGTGCCGCAAGCGACAGAGCGATTCGAAGTTCACCAACAACCGCCTCGAGAAGGCGATCCAGGGACGGGCCACCTTTCGCAGCATGACCACCATGACCAAACTGGTCGCAACGACGACAACGTGACCCTTGAACGGGCCCGGGCTTTCGCCGGGGCGCGGGGCAGTCAGTTCAGAAGTGTCGGTCGCGCTGGCCATATCCACGCGACCAGTGGTCTTGGTGCCTGGGTCGAGGGACGGGGAATGCTTGGGGAGCTCCTGAACCGTCCCGGCGTATCCGCTCAGCCGGCACCCTGACCAAACCCGGCCGGTCCTTCGCCACAACAGCTTCCAGGTCGAGCTCGCCCGGACCACCCCCACCCGGCTGGTGTCACCCCGAGGCCGCCCGACTATCTTTCCAGTGCCCCGCCTGCAGCTCCTGCCGACACCTCGCCAGCAGCGATTCTCCAGCTCGGCTACCCCGACCGGAGTTGTTCATTGTCCACGTTCAAGTCCCAACAGCGGCACCTCGCCATCCGCGGCCGAGATTTCCATTTCGTATCGTATGAGGGAAGCCCGGCGAACGTCCGCCGGAACGAGGAGGCGCAGCCCTCGATGTGGTACCTCATGGTGGGTGGCCGCCGCTGTCCGGCCTTCATCTGTGCGCCGGAACATTCACCTGAGGAGGTGGATGGGATGCTGGCCCGCTGGGTGGACGAAAACGTACCGGCCGGGGACGGCTCACAGCAGCTGCCCCCGGCCGTGCGGCCTACCTCCACTCGGTGCGACAACTGGTGGGGGCCGAAATAGCGCCTCGTCGCCCTGCACTTTCGGTCGTGGCGCCCCGATTCTCGAGTCCTCCGCCTGGTTTGATCAGTTCAAAGGCTCTCAGGCCTCCGGTCGCCACGTCAGCATCGTGGGCAGTGGCAGCCTCGAGGCGGATACGGTGTCGGGCGGCGTCTGCGTCGCGGGTGTCGCACGCAACCGGGTCCAGGTCGCGGCCTGCGGATCATTCGCCTGCGATAGCGCGATGATCCTGCCCTATTCGGCGATCGGGTACCTCATCGATGATCCGCGCAGCGCGGTGGTCAACATCTACCTGTCCGCTCTGTTCCATCGGTGAACGAGGGATGGACTTGCTCGTGGTGACCATCCGTCGTGCCGAACTTGCTTCCTCGGCCGCACAGGCACTGATCGCCGCGCTCAACGAGGAACTCAGCGGCCTTTACCCCGAGCCGGGTGCCACGCATTTCCGCCTCGATCCCGCCGAAGTTGCCGAGGCACGGGGCGCCTTCCTCGTCGCCTCACTCCACGACATCCCGATCGGCTGCGGCGCCGTGCGGCTGCTGGACGCGACAACCGCAGAACTCAAGCGGATGTATGTCGTCCCAGATGGCCGCGGCAATGGGATCGGTCATCAACTCCTCGTCGCGCTTGAGACGGAAGCCCACAATCTCGGCGCCCGCCGGCTGCTGCTCGAGACCGGCCCGCGGCAAGCCGCCGCACTGTCGCTCTACGCCCGCTTCGGCTTCGTCGGGGTCCCCGCCTACGGTGAGTATGTGGGAGCGCCCGCCAGCATTTGCATGGCGAAGTCGCTGTGATGCCAGCCCGCCCCGCGGCAGCGGCTGGGCGTAGGGGCCCAACCTCCTCCCGATCGGGCACGTCCTGAAGATCTGGATTGACGCCGACGCCGCGCCCCGAGACGTGAAGGAGATCGTCTTTCGCGCCGCGAAGCGGCTCTCCGTGCCCGCGATCCTGGTCGCCAACCTCCGGCTGCAGCCCCCCGCCGGGAACCCGATGGTCTCCGCGGTCTGGGTGGATGGTGGTCCCGACGTCGCCGATCAGCACATCACGGCTCATGCGGCAGCGGGCGACCTGGTGGTCACCCAGGATATTCCCCTCGCCGCGCTGCTGGTGCCGAAGGGAGTAGCGGTCCTCGACCCGCGTGGCGAGGAGCATACCTCCGAAACCATCGGGGAACGGCTGTCGGTGCGGGATTTCATGGATCAGCTCCGCGGGGCCGGCGTGGATACCGGGGGCCCGCCACCGTTTGATGCCCGGGCCAGACAGGCCTTCGCGTCCACCCTGGACCGAATGCTGACGCGCTTGCTGCGTTCAGGTTGAGCAGGCACGGAGCGCATCAGGAGGCGCGGGATTCGGCCATGATTGCCGCCGCAGGGCGACGGGGCCGGTACGCCGATTCGGGGATTTCCCCGAGAGTCGACGGATGGACAACGCCGCCCAGCCCGAAATACTGGCAGAAACTCATGATGAGTGGCCTCCACCGCTCCGGGTCGATACGATCGGTGTGGCCGGCCATGCGGATGTCGTCTGCCACATGGATCCTGATGATACGGACCTCCAGGGCGACGAGGTGACCGCGGCGATCGGAATCGCCCGCTGCGAGCGGCAGACTCGATTCCAGCACCGCTTCCATCTGCACCGGACATTCCACCACCCGGGGCACAGCCACGCACTCCGATGCGATCGGCGTCAGCCCCGCCACGGCAAACTTGTCGCGCTCATGGCGATAGCCCATCGCCACCTTATGCGGCGGGACTGGAGTTGAGCCGGTGGTTCGTGCGAGTCGATTGACCGCCGCGACCTGATCCACCGATGGGAGGTTCAGCACGCACTCTTTCTGGCGAAGGATATTCGCCGGGGTCTGGGACCGGGCCCCGAAGCCGAGCAGGCAGCTCCGTCCCAGCCACCAGGCGGAGGACATCGGGGCGAGATTGGCAGACCCGTCCTCGTTGAGGGAACTGACCAGCACCACGGGAGTGCCGAAATAGAGAATCGCGGGATCGATCGGGTGGTGCATGATGACCTCTGGGGTCGGGCAGGGACTTGGCCGCCAGTGTGAGGTCCCAATCTCGGGCTTCGGCGCGGGGCCGCTATCCGGTTCTTGTGGTGAATCACCGCCCGGCTACCTTGTTGATTCCATCAGGAGCCTGCCCTGCACGCCCTTGGAGACGGCGGAATCCCAACTCATTTTCCCCGGAATCAAGAGAGGTTTCCCATGGTGAGCAGCCCGGCCAGCACCGTCGCCCGGTATCTCGCCTCGCTGCCGCCCGACAGGCGGAAGGTGATCAGTACCGTGCGACGCACCATTCGCACCCACCTGCCGGCCGGGTACCGCGAGTCGATGAACTGGGGGATGATCAGCTATGAAATCCCGTTGAAGCGCTATCCGGACACCTACAACGGTCAGCCGCTGATGTACGCGGCGCTCGCGGCCCAGAAGAACAACTATGCCCTGTACCTTACCGGCAGTTACCAGGACAAGGCCTTCGGCGGCTGGATCAAGGCGCAGTTTGCCAAGGCGGGCAAGCGACTCGACGCGGGCAAGTCGTGCCTGCGGTTCACGTCGCTCGACGATCTGCCGCTCGACGTCATCGGCAGAGTGATCGCCGGCACGACGGTCGACGCGTACCTCGCCCGATACAAGCGCAGCCGAAAGGCCTGACCCGGCCGCCTCCCACACTGACGGGACACCCGAGACCGATGACCGACGCAAACTCGTTGCTGGATAACAACCGCGC
>JANOFA010000366.1:0-4238 GCA_031413355.1 Gemmatimonadota bacterium
ATCGATTCCCCCGCCGTTGGCACCTGGTCGAGGCGTGCCGTGTGGCGCCGCAGGTAGAGGTGCGACAGCTTGCCGGCGCGCGGGTCGTCCAGGCTCAGACCTCACCCTCGACCTCAAGAGATCCTTCAGTCGCTACGCTCCCTCAGGATGACAACATTCACCCCGCGCCTATCGCCTACCGCCCACCGCCACTTACCTTGCGTTCAACTCTCCCCGCCCAGACCATGTACCTCTCCTCGCTCCACATCTACCCGATCAAGTCCTGCGGCGGTATCACGCTGACCGAGAGCGAGATCGACCTCTTCGGGGTCAGGTACGACCGGCGCTTCATGGTCATCACGCCGAGGGGCGAGTTCGTCACTCAGCGCGAAGTGCCGGCACTGGCGACGGTGCGGGTGGACATTGTGGGTTCGCATCTGGTGCTCAATGCCCCCGACCTGCCGACGCTGCGCATGGCGCTGAGCCCGATGGGCGGCCGGCCGGTGGTGACACAGGTGTGGGACGATACGGTGCGCGCCGTCGCCCCCGATCCGGCGGCGGACGAGTGGTTCTCGAGTCTCGTGGGGCAGGAGGCGATGCTGGCCTACATCCCCGACAGTGTGGTGCGCGAGGTCGACCGGAGCTGGGCGCCGGAGGGAGGCCGCACCGGATTCGCCGACGGCTTTCCCTTTCTCATTGCCGGCGAGGCCTCGCTCGCGGACCTCAACCGCCGGCTGGCCGTGCCGCTGCCGATGAATCGCTTCCGGCCGAACCTGGTGGTGGCGGGCAGCGCTCCGTTCGCTGAAGATGGCTGGCGCCGGCTGATGATCGGTGATATCCCGATGCAGGTGGTGAAGCCCTGCGCCCGCTGCGTCGTGACCACGACCGATCAGAGCACCGGGCGCCGGATGGGCGATGAGCCGCTCCGGACGCTCGCGACCTTCCGCCGGCAGGACGGCAAGGTGATGTTCGGACAGAATGTGGTGCATTACGGGGTGGGGCGGGTCAGGGTGGGGGATGCGGTGAGGCTTGAAGAGGCCGTTGGCCGTTAGCCGTTAGCCGTTGGCGGGAGCATGAAGCGTTCAGCCACTCCCGCTACTTCCTGCGTGCTATCCCCACTCCCGATCGCTTGCGATCTACCGCCTACCGCCCAGCGCCTCCTCCCTACTCCCGGCTCACTCCCATGCCCATCGCCCTCCTCGGCCTCCCCTGGGACGCCAGCTCCTCGTTTCAGCGTGGGCCGGCGCTCGCGCCCCCGGCGATACGCGCGGCGCTCCATTCCGACTCGACCAACGGCTGCAACGAGGATGGAGTCGATGTCCGCGCACTGCTGCAGGACGCCGGCGATCTACCGCTCGACAACACGGGGCCGTTTCCGCTCGACCTGATCGATGCCGGCGCCACGAAGCTCCTCGCCACCGGCGCCACGCCGGTCTTTCTTGGCGGCGATCACTCGGTGACCTGGCCGCTGGTGCGCGCGGTGGCGCGGCATCATTCGCAGCTCACCATCCTGCACTTCGACGCCCACCCCGATCTTTACGACGTACTCGACGGGAGCCGCACCAGCCACGCCTGTCCCTTTGCCCGGATCATGGAAGAGGGGCTGGCGCGGCGGCTGGTGCAGGTTGGTATCCGGGCGATGAACCCGCACCAGCAGGCGCAGGCCGATCGCTTTGGTGTGGAGGTCATTCCGATGCGCGCCGGGCTCGAGGCCATGCGCACCGCGGTGGCCTCGGTGACGGGCCCGCTCTACCTGTCGCTGGATATTGACGCGCTTGATGCCGCCTTCGCCCCCGGCATCTCGCACTCCGAGCCCGGCGGACTCACGATGCGCGAGCTGATTTCCCTGATTCAGGCGATTCCGCGCGGGATCCTGGTTGCGGCGGATGTGGTGGAGCTGAATCCGCTCAATGATCTGCGGGATCTCACCAGCCGAGTGGCGGCGACGTGCGTGAAGGAGATTGTGGGGCGGATGGGATAGGCGGACGGACGGACGGGCGGACGGGCGGACCACGGACTGTGCAGTCTTGCGCAAGCCGCGCAAGAATCAGGCGCGTCTCACAGTCTCACGAATTCTCACGGCGGCGTGAGACGACGTGAGACGATGAGACAAATTTCTCGCCGCTTCAGACGTAAGTCGTTGTAAATCAACACTCAAGTTTTGCGGGAGCTGGGCACGGCGCTTGTAATAGGAGGAGGCGACCCTTTCCGGACTCGCCGATGCGCCTCCTGCCCTGCCCGCCCTCTTCCTCTCGATGGACCGCGCCTGCTGCCTCCCGCTCCTGGCACCGGTGGCTGGCGGTCGCGTTCACTGCCACGTTCATCATGGCGAGTGCGGCCTCGGCGCTCGAGGCCCAGGACGGCCCAGACTGCCCCTCCTGCTTCAGTGTCGCCGTCACGCCGGACGGCGCCGCTGAGTCGCACTACATCAATACCGCGGGTCTCGTGGTCACCTATGATGTCCAGAATACCGGGGGGCTGAGCGGGACGTTCACCTTCACCTGCAGCGCGACGGGCGGGCTGAGCTGCACCACGGTCACCCCCGGGAGTGCGGTCATCGCGGCCGGAGCGACGCGGGAAGTGGATGTGACCTACGCCATCGGCGCGAGCGGCGGGACGCTGACGCTCACCGCCACCGGGCCCGCCACCGACGCGGGGTCCTGGGTGATCACCGCCCTGACCCCGCCGTCCGTCACGCTGCAGGTGCCCACCCTCACCAGTGGCAGCCGGGCCGTGGTCCGGAACCGGACGCCGGTCATCCGGGCGGTGCTCCTCAAAGGCAGCCTGCCGCTCGACACCACCAAGACCGCCCTGCTATGGCGCACCGACACGGTGACCAAGTGGCGGGGCGACTCGCTCACCGTGGCCCGCATGAACCGCGGCCTGATCGAGTGGGAGGTGGATTCCCTTGCCGGACTCAACGGCGTGGGCGCCGCCGATTCCGCGTTGATCACCGCGCGGGCCTGCGACACCAACCTGCAGTGCACCATCGTCACTCGCTACGCCGTCCTGCCCCATGACAGCACGGCGGCGCTCTCCTGGCTCGGCACGCCGAAGGTGGCGTCCAACAGCATCTTCTCGGCACCGTTCGGGCCCGGCATCTCGGTGAGCGGTGGCGAAGTGGAGACCGGCTTCTCGACCATTCCCTACTTCTCGATGGGTGCCGCCCGCAGTGCCGGCCTGGTCTACTCCACCCGGCAGTCGTATCCCCGGGTGCTGGTGCCGGTGCACCTGGAGCTGCGCGGCTCCACCACGCCCGACCAGATGGTCGTGCGGCTGTTCGACGGGGCGACCAAGCTGGACAGCCTTAAAGTCACCAACCCCACCTGCGCCACCGGGGCGGCGGCGCGCTGCCGCGTAGTGTTGCAGGGCGATTTCTCCGCCGCCTCCTATGCCACGCCGACCCGGAAGTGGCTCAAGGTGGAGGTGGCGGTGACCAAGACCGGGGTGGTCCGGACCAGCATCGATTCGATCGAGACGGTGATCGTGGACCGGCGCTCCACCATGTACGGCTCCGGCTGGTGGCCCTCGGCGCTGCTCAAGCTGGTGGTGGCCGGCACCGATCGGGTGCTGGTCAGCCCGACCGGCACGGTCACGATCTACCGCGGCAACGGTGACAGCCTCTATCTGCCGCCGGTGGGGAGCTTCGTCGGGCTCACCAAGACCGCGTCGGGGTGGGAACTCCGGGCCAGGGGCGACAGCGGTGTGGTGCGGTTTGACCTCTCGGGTCGGATTCGGGCCGCCCAGGACCAGAACGGCAACGTCGACAGTCTGGTGTACGGCAACGGCGGCCTCGATACCCTGAAACAGCTCCGCGATCCGACCGCCCACACCATGACGCTGGCCTACAACGCGGCCGGCAAGCTCCGGAGCATCACCGACGCCGCCGGCCGCATCACCCGCGACTCGATCGACGCCAGCAACCGGCTGATCTACGACTCGCTCCCCTCGCCCACCGCCACGCCGTTCACCACCCGCTTCACCTATCAGAGCTACCCCGGCACCAACACCGTGGTCCTCGCCACCCGGCTCGGCGTGCTCACCGATACCACGATCCTGGTGTATGACTCCACCTTCAAGCGCCGGCCGGTGCAGGTCAAGCTGCCGCTGGTCAAGGGCACGCTCGGCGCCTCGGTGAAGCCGGTGATCACCTATACCGCCATCGAGTCCCGCGGCTACGGCGCCCTGGTGCGGACCGACAGCGCCGGTCCCTATGTGCAGCTCAAGGATCCGCTCACCAACTGGACCCGGAGCTGGCT
>JANOFA010000367.1:0-3366 GCA_031413355.1 Gemmatimonadota bacterium
CTCACCGGCGTGTAGCTGGAATCCACCGACAGCAGCGCCGCCACGAAGTACTTCGCCTTGACCGCCGCCCACTCGAACGGCCCCTCCAGCGTCCGCACCTCGCCGACCTCGAGATCGCTGAACCGGTTGAGTGAGGACTCATCGGTCTTGGTGACGACGGCGAAATCGTAGTGGTTGGCGTTTGAGTCGGCCTCGGTCTGGCGCAGCCCTTGGCCCATGTCGACCAGCAGGTGCCCACCCACCGGACCAAGCCCCGTGATCCGGCCGGTCACGCCGATCGTGTAGTCATCGGGCAGGAACCGGTAGGTCAGGGCGATCGTGACATCACCCTTCCGCGCCGTCAGTTCGAGGGAATCCGGCTGCTGTACCATCAGCTCCCGGGCACCCTCCCGACCGGTGAGGGGCCCCGCGACCGGAACGAAATCCCAGTCAGCCAGCGAGAGCGTGTCATTGCCGACGGTGAAGGCGAGAGCGTGGAGCTGCCCGCCAGCGGGGATCAGCTGGGCCAGCTGACCCCGCGCCTGCGGGCTCAGGTCCTTGTAGTTGAGAATCGTCGCCTGGATGATCGCGCCACCCCGGGTGGAGAGCTCGTACCGGTAAAGCGTGGAGGCGACCGTGATCCGCTCCTCCGGCTGCTCGGTCGGGCCCGGGCCGGGGACGGCCGCCCGGAGTGAGCCGCCGGCCTCGAGTGGGACGCCCGCGGTGGGCGCCGGCGAGGGGATGACCGTCCGGACGCTGTCCGCGCCCCCGTCCCTCCGTCCGTCCGTCTTCGGCTTCAGCAGAATGGTGGGCACCAGTGCGATGAGCATCATCAGCACAACAGCCCAGAGTACGCGTCGATCCATGTCGAGTATTGTCGAGTGGGCTTAAGGAACCGGGTCGTAGCCGCCCGGGTGCCACGGATGGCAGCGTGCCAGCCGGCGGGCGCCCAGCCACACCCCGCGAAGCGCGCCGTACTGCTGTAGCGCCTCCAGGGTGTATTGCGAGCAGCTCGGCGCGAACCGGCAGCTCGGCGGAAGACCGGGTGAGAGGAACTTCTGGTAGAATCGGACCAGGAGGATGAGAGCCCAGGTTACCGGCACCTGGATCCACCCCCAGGGGGAACGGGGAACAGGGAGCAGGGGGCGGGGCGCGCTGTCGGCGGTCAAGTGAGCGGTCCCGGAGGCGAGGGGGATCATGCGTTACCGGCTCCCCGTTCCCGGTCCGAAAATTCCCTGGGCCAGGCCGCCGAGCTCGGTCTGGAGCTCCGCGAACGTCGCCCCATACGCTTCCTTGCGGATGCGGATGAGCAGGTCGCAGTTCCCCTGCAGGGTCCGGATTTCCCGCCGCCAGATCTCACTCAGCCTTCGCCGCAAACGATTACGGGCCACCGCGTTGGACTGGAACTTCGGAACGATCAGTCCCATCCGTGGGGTGGCCCGCCATGTTGTCGATCCAGATGCACTCGAGCCGACGCGCTCGAGGTCACGTCGCCGGTGATCGTCCAGTCGCAGATGATCACCAAGGGTGGCCTCAAGATCGAGCTCCTCGCCTTCTCGTCGCCGCTCGCCAGTGGCACCCCGTCGGAGAGCCGAGGGCATCGTGGACTCACCCACCTGACGTTCGTGGTCGACGACGTGGACACCGTCGCGGCGCACCTGGTCGGGTGTGGGGGGACCATCCTGCCCGCCACCGACGTCTCCGTCGGGGTCAGGCTGCTCTTCCTCGCCGACCCGGACGGAACCCGGGTCGAGCTGATGGCTTACTGACCCGGCGAGATCGTCTCGATCCCGGTCCGCCTGCGAAGATCGGCGAGACGACATCAACCCGGGAGTCCACCGCATGAACGAACACGTCAAGCGGGACCAGCTCGCCAAGAAGGTCGAGGAACGCTACGAGCACCTCGAACAGTCGAAGCTGACAGGGCCGCTGGTCGCCACCACCAAGCGGTTCGTCGAGGTCGACGGTCTGAGCCAGGGCGGTCTTGTCGCCATCGAGCTCTTCACCACGATCATCCCGCTGATGATCATCGGGTTCAGCTACGCGACCGGCTTTGCCGAGAGCGCGAACGTCGGGAACTTGTTCATACGTCAGCTCGGTCTCACCAGCCCTCTCGACGACATGGTCCGGTCGGCGTTCGGCAACTCCTCAGGGATCCAGTCCACCTGGACCCTCGTAGGGGTCGCCGGGTTCATGTTCTGGGGAATCCCCATGTCGATCACCATCGCCACCATGTTCGCCCGGGCCTGGCGACGCGAGCAGTTCCCGATTCCTACGCGGCTCGGGCGGGGGGCGTTGTGGTTCGTGTTGTACCTCGTGACCACCATCGTGCACTCCCGCGTCGGGTTCATCGGCGGCCAGCCGGGCGCCTCGCGTCTGGGTTTCCTGCTGCTGGCCCTCATTCCCGTCTGGATCTTCTGGTCGATCACGCCGGTTCTGCTCGTACGTGACGGCGGTCGTGGTCCCAAGTACCTGATCCTGGCGGGCCTCGCCGGGGTGGTGATCGAAGGACTGGTGCTGCCGATAGCTGCGCGAATCACGTTCCCCATCCTGTTGTCCGGATGGACCGGGTTCGGCCCGATCGGTGTGGCCATGACCCTCATGACGTGGTGCGGCGTCATCGGGGTGGGCTGGGTCGTCACCGCCTGTGCCGGCGCCGTGCTGTGGGAACGCAACGCTCCGCCCACCACGGTCATCGAGTCGCAGACCGCCCACCCACAGGTCTGACCCCTCGCCCCCGCTGCTCGATCGCCGCAGCTGCGGACCCGGCCCCTCCAGCTCGAGCGATCGACGCGGCCAGTTTGCGAGACCGATCCTGATACTCGCCGCCGAGCACGTGCTCGACTGCTGCGACCAGATCGATGGAATCGAGGGCGTTCGGCGACAGCACCTCACCGATCCCAGCCCGCTCGACTGCTGCGGCGCCGGCGAACTGGTCGGTCGAGAAGGGAAGGACCACCATCGGCACACCGGCGGCAGCCGACTCGGTGATGCTCCCGTTCCCGCCGTGATGGATCATCACATCGGTGTGCTGAAGCAATGCCACCTGAGGGAGACTCCGCACGATCCTGGCCCCGGTGGGTGGATCCGGCAGCTGGTCGGACGGCGTGCTCCCGTGGGCCAGGGATAGCCGCCAGCCTCCGCGTCGAGCAGCGTCGACAGCCGCCGACAACACGTCGTCCCGGGCGCTGAGGAACGAGCCGAGCGCCACGGTGACGCGGGGTCCATCACCCACCGGCAGATCGAAGTCCCCCAGCGATTCGTCGCGGACCAACGAACCGACGAACAGGTGGTCGGCGGGCAGTACGCGGTTCGGGTCGTGGAGCTCCTCGGGGTAGACGTAGATGGTCGGCCGCCCGGGGACCGACGAGAGATCGCCCACCATCG
>JANOFA010000368.1:0-16948 GCA_031413355.1 Gemmatimonadota bacterium
GATGCAGGGACTCCGGCCGCCCCGGCCGATGACCCACGATCTGCTCAAGTCCGCGATCATCGGGCTCGGGGCCAGCGTTCGGCGCATCTGCATCAGCAGTGTGAAGGACAAGACCTATTACGCCGAAGTCTGGCTGTCGCGCGACGACCACCTGTTCCAGCTCGACGCGCGTCCCTCCGACAGCATCGCACTCGCGCTTCGGGTGCAGGCCCCCATCTTCACCGACGACTCCCTGCTGGAGGATTCAGGTGATGGGGCCGGTGTCGACCCGCCCGATCCCTCCATCGATGCCGAGCGACTTCGCGCCTGGCTGGAGAAGATGGACCCGCAGGATTTTGGGAAATTCCAGCCCTGATGTGGCCGGTCGTGCGTTGCTCCTGAGGTTGGGTCGAACCGCCTGCCTCTTTCTGGTGCCTTCGGCGCTGGTGGCCCAGCAGCCGGCCCTGGTCTCGGGCAGGGTCGTTCGCCTGAGCGGTGGAGACACGGTCGCCGTGGCCGCCACTCGCGTGGTGCTCCACCGGATCGGGCGTGACGCGCAGGGGCCGCTCGACTCGACCCGCACCGGCGCCCGAGGCGAGTTCCGTTTCCGCTGGCCAGCGGACACTGCGTCGGTCTACCTCCTCAGCACGCCGTACGGCGGGATCGAGTACTTTTCCACCCCGGTCCACCTCAATGCGACGTTGCCGGACACGGGCGTCCTGCTGGTGGTCTCGGATACTTCGAGCAGCGCGGCACTGACCACCGTCTCCCGCCACATCGTGATCAGCAAGCCGGCGCCGGACGGCACCCGGGCCACCCTCGAAATCGTGATGCTGGCCAACCTGGGTTCAACCACCCGGGTCGCGCCCGACAGCACCAGACCGGTGTGGGTCGCGCGCCTCCCCGCAGGGGCGGTCAGCTTCCAGCCCGGTAACGGCGACGTTGCCGCGGAGGCGATGGTGTCGCGCAACGACAGCGTGATGCTGTTCGCTCCGGTGGCCCCGGGTGAGAAGCAGCTGATCTACACCTACAAGCTGCCACCATCGCCGGGCACCGTGAGGTTTCCGGCGGTGGATTCCATTGACACGGCAAACCTGTTGCTGGAGGAATTAGGGCTGCAGGCCAGCGGCGGGACGCTGGTCCGCGGTGACAGCCAGGCAATCGAAGGCCGCAGCTTCCGGCAATGGACCGGCTCGGTTCCCGCGGGCGGCGCGATCGAGGTCGACTTCCCGGGCAATCCCAATCGTGGTGTGCTGCCGGCGCTGGTGGGCGGCCTGGCGGTGATTCTCGGGGTGGTGCTGGTACGCGTGCTCCGGCGCGGTCCGGCCCTCACGCGTGCGGCGCCGGGCACGCCTTCGGCGCTGGACGACATCGCAGCGCTCGACGCGCGGTATAGCGGGAAGGAGTCGGAGGTGCCCGCCGCGGAATGGGGCGAGTACCTCTTGGAGCGGAACCGCCTCAAGCAGATCTTGTCCCAGGAGCTTGCCCGGCAGAAGCATTTGTCGTAGGTTAGCGCCGTCGTTCAATCAGCACGCGAGTCGGGACGCTCGGAAGCCGGTGAGACTCCGGCACGGCCCCGCCACTGTAACGGGCAGCACCACACCTCCGCTCACCACGCCACTGGGAAACCGGGAAGGCGAGCGGACGCCCGGAGTCAGGAGACCTCTCGACTCGTGCCACCACTATGACCCTCGGGGGAGGGATAGGTGGCGCAACGAGCCGGTTCCATATTGGCTGCGTTCCGCCCATCTCCAGTGCCCCGGGGATGGGCGGTTCTTTTTGCAGCGATGCGTCTCGCTTCTCCTCCTGGTGTCAGCCAGCATCCTCAGTGCCTGCCGTCCCGTACCTCCCGGGGCCGGCAGCCGGATCTTCGTTGACGATGCGGGCGACACCGTCCACCTCGTGGCGTCCGCCCACCGCGTCGTCTCGCTCAGCCCCGCCACCACCGAGCTGCTCTTCGCCATCGGTGCAGGCGATCGGGTGGCCGGCCGCACCCGCTGGTGCGACTATCCCGCGGAAGCCCTCGCGGTCGCGGATGTGGGCGACGCGATGCCGCCAAATGTCGAAGCGGTGCTCGCGCGCCATCCAGATCTCGTCCTGCTCTACCGTTCACCGCAGAATGCCGCCGCCGCCGCCCGCTTCCGGGCCGTTGGTATCCCCGCCATCCAGCTCGCGAACGACCGCCTGAGTGATGTGCCGCGCACGGCGCGCCTGCTCGGCCCGCTGGTGGAGCGCGCGGAAGCGGCCGAGTCGCTCGCCGTCGCATTTGAACGTGAACTCGCCGCGGCGACGGTCGGCGACACGAGCTCGCCGAACCGCCCGAGTCTCCTCCTGCTTCCGTGGGACCAGCCACCGATAGCCATCGGGGGCGGGAGCTTCCAGAGCGAACTGGTTATCCGCGCCGGCGGGCGAAACATCTTTGCCGACCTTTCGGTCCCCTCCGGGACGGTGAGCATCGAGGCGATCATGTCGCGCGACCCCGATTTCCTCCTGATCAATGACTCCGTGGTGCCGGGGCTGGCCCGGCGGCCGGAGTGGCAGGTGGTGCCAGCGGTCCGCAAGCGTCGCTTCCTCCTCCTGCGGAACAACGCCTTTGGCCGGCCCAGCCCGAGAGCACCGCAGGTCCTGCGCGAGCTGCGAGCGCTGATCGACTCGGCGCCGCGATGAGGCGGCTCTGGCTCGGACTTGGCCTGCTGGCAGCCGGATCGATGATTGCCGGTCTCGCACTGGGCGCAGTACGACTCCAGCCCGGGGCGGTGGCGCTGGCGCTATTCGACTCCACTGCACTCGAAGCGACCATCGTCCGCGAACTCCGCCTGCCACGCGTCCTGCAGGGGTTTCTCGTTGGCGGCAGTCTCGCCGTCTGCGGGGCCGTGCTGCAGGCGCTGATTCGCAACCCGCTCGCCGATCCGTATCTCCTGGGGCTCTCCGGTGGCGCCGCACTGGGCGCAGTGCTGGTGATCGCCCTGGGGACCACGGCACCCTGGGCCCTTCCCCTGGCGGCGTTTGCCGGGGCCAGCGCCGCGCTCTTTCTGGTCTATCGGCTGAGCCTGGTCGAAGGCCGCCGGATGGACGCGCATGTGCTCATTCTCGCCGGGGTGGTAGTCAGTTCATTCACTGGCGCGCTGGTCGGCGCCATTCTCTCACTCGCAAGCGCGGCCCAGCTGCGCAACGCCTTTCTCTGGATGCTGGGTGGGCTGGGCGGCACGTCCTGGCAGTCCCTGCTGATCGTCTCTGCGTACGCCGCCATTCCGCTCGGGCTTCTGCTCTGGCACGCGCGAGACTTCGACCTGCTCGCCCTCGGCGATGATAGCGCACGCCATCTCGGCGCCGATCCGGAGCGGCTCAAGCGGCTGGCCTTTGTCACCACCGGCGTGCTGACCGCCGCAGCCGTCGCCCAATGCGGCATGATCGGATTCGTTGGACTGATCATTCCGCACGCCATCCGTCGCGTCGCCGGCCCACTGCACACCGTCCTCCTTCCGGCGTCGTTCCTGCTGGGCGGGTCGTTCCTGGTCATCGCGGACGCATTGGCACGATCGGTGGCCAGCCCGCTCGAATTGCCGGTGGGCGTGGTGACGGCCCTGGTCGGCGTACCGCTGTTCGCCATCCTGCTCCGGCGGACACTTCGGTGATCCTCTCCGCGGCTGATCTCACGGTGCGGTATCCCGGCGCGATGGCGCCCGCCCTGGATGGGGTGAGCATCGCAGTCGATGCCGGCGAGCTGGTGGCAGTCGTCGGGCCCAACGGCAGCGGGAAGACCACACTGCTCGGTGCCATCCTGGGGACGCTGCGGCACTCGGCCGGGACTGTGGCGATCATGGACCGGCCCCTCGGTTCGTGGGCGCCCCGCGCCCTGGCCCGGGTGGTTGGCGTCGTGACGCAGCGGGAGGAGATGGCCTTCCCCCTCCGGGTGGTGGAGAGTGTCGGGCTCGGCCGGTACGCGCGGCTGTCCGCGTTCGCGGCGCCGGGCGCGCAGGATGAAGCCGCGGTGGCAGACGCGATGCGCCGAGCCGACGTGAGCACGCTCGCCACCCGGCGCACCGACACCCTGTCCGGTGGCGAATGGCAGCGGGTACGGGTCGCGCGAGCGCTGGCGCAGGAGCCTCGCCTGCTGGTGCTTGACGAGCCGACCGCTGCCCTCGATGTGCGTCATGAAATGGAAGTGTTCGAGCTGGTGCGACGGCTCTGCGATGAGGGGATGGCCACGTTGCTGGTGACCCACCACCTGAACCTGGCGGCGCGCTATGCTGATCGCATGCTGCTGCTGCACCAGGGGCGTCTGCTGGCCGATGGCAAGCCCGCCGAGGTGCTCCGGACCGATACCCTTGCTGAAGTGTTCCAATGGCCCGTCGCCGTCACCACCTGGTGTGACGGTGCACCGCAGGTCATCCCGCTCAAGCCCGGCGAATCGCCGGCAGTCTGAAAGGACTCTTGTGGCCTCCCCCATGCCTCTCTTCCGCCGTAGTATCGCCCTCGCGCTCGCCACCGGCGCGCTCGCGACCTCGTCGCTGGCGGCGCAAGCCATGCGCGACACAGTCGCGCTCAAGGAAATCGTCGTCACCGCCGATCGCTTCCCCACACCAGCGGCGCGCAATATCGCGTCCACCACGGTGATCACCGGGGAGGAGCTGCGGCAGCGCGGGGTGTATTTCCTTGATGATGCGCTTCGCACTGTGCCGGGAGCAGCGATTGTGCCGACTGGATCCTATGGCGGGGCGACCAGTCTCTTCCTCCGCGGCGGCCAGAGCAGCTACGTGAAGGTGCTGGTTGATGGCGTCGCCCAGAACCAATCCGGCGGCCAGTACAATTTCGCCAGTCTGACCACGGACAATGTCGATCGCATCGAGGTCGTTCGCGGGCCCGCCTCGGTTCTCTACGGCACCGACGCTGTGACCGGTGTGGTGCAGATCTTCACCCGCAAGGGCGCTGGACCATTGACCACCGAGGCGTCCGGCAGGGCGGGCTCTTTCGGAAGCTACAGCGGGGAGGTGGGCATCCACGGCGGCACCGAGCAGCTGAGCTACAGCGCCTCGCTCGGCCGCTTCGCCACGAACGGTACCTACGAGTTCAACAGCAGGTACACCAATACCGTGGGCAGCGGGTCGCTCACGGTCCGGCCGGATGGGCGTACCGACCTGACACTGTCGGCCCGCACCGGCGACAACAACACCCACTTTCCCACCGGCAGCGACGGCGTTCCGTCCGACAGCAACCAGAGTGCGGTACTGCAGGGCACCACGTTGAGTCTGGACGCCGGACGGCGGTTCACCGAGCGTGCCGAAGTGCGGCTGCTCGCTGGTTCGTACGCGGAAAGCATCTTTGACGACAATCAGCCGGATAGCCCGGGCGATACCCTCGGATTCTTCCTGTCGCAGGGTCAGTCCCGGCTGCTGCGCCGGTCGGCAGACGTGCGCGGCATCTTTCAGCCGACGGAGCGGCTGCGCCTGACGGTCGGTGGCGTCGCGGAGTACCAGGAGCTGCGGCAGCTGAGCCGGTCGGAGTACGATTTCGGCTTTGGCCGGACGGTGCAGGCCGATCCGCCGTTCTCCCCGACCCGCCGCAACGCCGGTCTCTACGCCCAGGGCCTGGTCGACGTGACCAGCAGGGTGCTGCTGAACCTCGGCGGCCGCCTCGATGACAACGAGGAATTCGGCACGCACGTGACGGTCCGGGCTGGCGCCGTCGTCGCGCTGGGCGCTGGCTTCCGGACGCGTGGCTCGGTGGGTACCGCGTTCAAGGAGCCGTCGCTCCGGGAGAATTTCATACAGGGGGCCTTCGAGCTGGGCAATCCCGATCTCAAGCCGGAACAGTCCACCAGCTGGGAACTCGGGCTGGAACAGGCGCTCGCTGACGGAGAGGCCACATTCGCTGTGACGTACTTCGACCAGCATTTCCGCGACCTGATCCAGTACAATGGTGGTGTCGCCACCGGCGTGCCCAACTATCAGAACATCGCCCGGGCGACCAGTCGCGGGCTCGAGTTCAGCGCCAACGTCCGGCCGGTCCGGGAGCTGACCTTCGGCGCCTCCTACACCTATCTCAAGACCAACGTGGAAGACGCCGGATTCGCCAGCGCCGTCGGTGGGGTCTTCGAGAATGGCAAGCCGCTGATCCGTCGCCCCGAGCACAGCTTTCGGCTCGACGGCCGCGCCCGGCTCCGGGAGCGGCTCTCCCTTGGAGGGGCAGTGACCTATGCAGGCAAGCGGGACGACGTCGACTTCTCCTCGTTCCCGTCCAGCCGCACCTCCCTCCCCAGCTACACGCTGGTCGATGCGGATGCCGCCTTCGACCTCACCCGGCCCGGCGCCGGACGGATCGGGCTGACCGCGACGCTCAAGGTCGAGAACCTGCTCGATTCCGGCTACCAGACGGTGGTCGGCTATCAGGGTCGGCCGCGCGGCGTCTTCGGCGGTGCGCGGGTGGTGTTCTGAGTGGCAGCTGAGCCGATCGTGGTCGCCTGGAGCGGTGGGAAGGACAGTGCGATGGCGCTGGAGCGGCTGCGGGCCGATCCGGCGGTCGACGTGGTCGCGCTCCTGACTACAGTCACCGGTGAGGACGATCGGATCAGCGTCCATGGCGTACGGCGAGTCCTGCTGCATGCGCAGGCCGCCGCACTGGGCCTGGCGGTCGCCGAGGCGGTACTCCCGCCGTCGCCCGACAATGCGGCCTATGAAGCAGTTTTCGCCGAGGCGCTGACACAGTTGCGGGAGGCGCATCGGGGGCTGACCCGGGTGGCGTTCGGCGACCTCTTCCTGGCCGATCTCCGCGCCTGGCGTGAAGCGCAGCTTTCCCGGCTCGGCATGGCGGCGCATTTCCCGGTCTGGGGCCTGCCGACCGATTGGCTGGCCAGCGATCTCATCGCCCGCGGATTCCGGTCGGTTCTCACCACCGTCAACCTCGAACGACTGCCTGCCTCATTCGCCGGTCGATCCTACGACGCCGAGCTGCTCGCCGACCTTCCCCTCGACGTCGATCCCTGCGGCGAGAACGGAGAGTTTCATACCTTCGTGACCGATGGACCCGGATTCAGGTATCCCATCAGGATCGAGCGGGGCGAGACGGTGATCCGGCAGGGCGTCGCCTATGCCGACCTGCTTCAAGTTCAAGGGGAACGTGAGGTGGCCTGATGCGCATCGTCTCCCTTCTCCCGAGCGCGACGGAAATTATCGCTTCGCTCGGTCTGATGGATTCTCTGGTGGGGGTCAGCCATTCCTGCGATTGGCCTGCGGAGGTGGCCAGCCTTCCCAGGGTGACCTCGACCGCGGTCCCCAAAGACGGGAGTGCCGCGATGATCGATCAAGTCGTACGTGAGCGACATGCCGCCGGGCTGCCGTTGTACGAGGTGGATGCAAGTCGGATGGCAGAGCTCGCCCCCGATCTCATCGTGACGCAGGGGCTCTGTGATGTCTGCGCCGTCACCGAGGATCAGGCGCGGGCGGCGTGTGGCCCACTCCCGTCGGGTGTAATCGTGCTCAGTCTGGCGCCGCGGTCACTCGCCGATGCCTTTGCCAATATCATCGATCTTGGAGCGGCAGCCAGCCGAGTCGCCGAGGCGCGAACGCTGGTCGCCTCGCTCGCGGAGCGGACCGAGCGGGTTGCGGCGGCGGTGCGGCACGCCGGATCACGTCCGCGTGTCACGCTGCTCGAGTGGCTCACGCCGCTCTACGCCGGTGGCCACTGGACCCCGGAACTGATCGCTCTGGCGGGTGGAGAGGATGGGCATGGCCGAGTGGGGATGCCGAGCCGGCATATCGCCTGGGACGAGGTGCGGGCATGGCAGCCCGAGGTGCTCGTGCTCGCTTGCTGCGGCTTTGATGAAGCAAGATCCGCCGCTGAGGCGGATGCGCTCATGCGATTGCCGGGGTTCGCCGATCTGCCGGCGGTGACCCACGGCCGCGTGTGGGCGGTTGACGGCGTGCGCCACTTCAGTCGGCCGGGCCTGCGGCTGGTGGACAGCCTGGAGTGGCTGGCAGGCGTTCTGCACCCCTCGCGGATCGCGCCCTCGCGAATTCCGGCACGGCGCCTCGACAGCCTGGCGCCCCTGGTCGGGCGCCCCGCGGCCACGGCCCGCCTGAGCCCGGAGGGTCGCGCCGGATAGAGCGGGGGGGCAATATTCCTGACATGACCAGCTACCCTCGCGGCCCGTCGGCGCTTTCGCTCCTCGGGCTCGTCCTGTTCGGCTGCGCCCGCGCCTCGGAGCCGCTCCCGCCGCCGGAAGAAGTCCTGATCATCGTCGATTCCGTGGCCCGTTCGATATCGGTCCGATCTACCGACGGTCTCTCTTCGGCCACGGTGATTCCGCTGGTGGCAGCCCCCGCCGTCACCACGGACGTCACTGCCCGGGATGGCTGGGCGATCATCCCCCTCGGACCGGCGGATGGGGTCGTCGTGGTCGATCTTCGGGGCGACTCCGTCTCCCGTGTCATTGCGCTCGCCACCGGTTCCGGTGCCACCGGTGCAGCGATCGTGGATGACTCCATCGCCTATATCGGAAATCCCGGTCTCAACACCGTCACCCGCGCCAACTATCTGACCGGCGACACGGCGAGCGTCGCGGTCGGGCCCACTCCCCAGGGGCTCGCCGCCACGCGCGGCAAGGTCTTCGTCCTCAACGGCAATCTCGGGGGCGTGCAGGGGGCGCCGAGCTGGATCTCGGTGGTCGATCCGGTGACCAATCGGCTGGCGACTGGAATCGATTCCATTCTCCTGCCCGGTCCGGGCAACGCGGCGTTCAGCACGCTTACCCCGGACGGCGCACTCTACGTGCTGAACCGCGGGCCGGTGGGAACGATGACCGAGGGACGGCTGTCCCAGGTTGATCCGGTCAATCGTCGGGAGCTGGGCAGCTTCGGCGGATTCGGCAGCGTTCCAGGGCCGATCGCGAACAACGGCCGGGATCGGCTGTACGTCAGCTCGCGGACCGAGGGGCTCATGATCTTCGATCTGTTCAGTCGCCAGGTGCTGCGTGGGGCGGGGAACGGGGTGCCCATCACGGGCAACTCGTCGGTGGCGGTCGACAGCCGCGGTCGGATCTACGCCATCGAACCAGGACCGTGCACGCCCGGCTCGAGCGGCACACTGCACGTGCTCCGCAGCGACCTGAGCGAAAGCCGCGCACTACCGCTCCCCGGATGTCCGATCGGTGCGGTCGTAGTCCAGATCCAGCCCGAGCCCTGAGCGCGAGCCGCGGAGCCGCGCACCGATGCCGCTGGTCTCGACGCCTGCCATTGTCCTCTCGGCGATGCGCTACGGTGAAACCTCCAAGATCGTCCGTCTCGCCACCCGTGATCATGGGGTGCAGAGCGCGATTGCGAAGGGTGCCCTGCGGCCTCGCAGCCGGTTCGGCGCCGCCCTGCAGGTGCTCTCGGGCGGACAGGCGCACCTGCTCCTCTCCGAGCGCCGCGACCTGCACACGCTCACCGCGTTCGATGTGGTGACGATCCCCGTCGGACTGACCTCGCGCGTGCCCTGCTATGCAACGGCGACGATGTTGGCCGAGCTGATGCTCAGACTGGTCCCTGCCGATGCCCATCCCGAGAGTTTCGACCTGCTGGAGTCATCGCTGCTGATTCTGCAGCAGGTAACCGAGGCCGACGTGCCCGCGGCGGCACTCCGCGCCGTGTGGCGCCTCGTCGCCTCGCTCGGCTTCCAACCCGCCCTGAACCAGTGCGCCCGCGATGGACGGGCACTCGCCGTCGATGGCGATATCGCCTTCAGTGTCCCGGATGGCGGGTTTCTCTGCGCCGGCTGTGCTCGCGGCGCCGAGGTGCTCACGCTCCCGCGCAGCGCGGTGGAGACCATTCGCCTGCTGCTGGACCCGGATGCGACACTGCCCCGGCTCGACCCGCGTCACGCTGCCGCCCACCGCCGTCTCCTTACCCGGTATCTGCGCCACCATGTCGGCGAAGGCGCCCCGCTCCCCGCGCTCGAGTTCTGGGGCACGCACGCATGGATGGTGCGGTGATCATCGGCACCGCCGGACATATCGATCATGGCAAGTCGGCGCTGGTCCAGGCGCTGACCGGGAAGGCCATGGATCCCTTCGCCGACGAGCGCCGCCGCGGGATCACACTGGACCTGCATGTCGCCTCACTCACGCTGCCGGACGGACGGATCGCCGGAGTGGTCGATGTGCCGGGCCATGAGGACCTGGTGCGGACCATGGTGGCTGGCGCCGCCGGACTCGATCTCGTCCTCCTGGTGATCGCCGCGGACGACGGTATCATGCCGCAGACCCGGGAGCACCTCGCCGTAGTGGAGCAGCTCCGTGTTCCCCACGGCATTCCGGTGCTCACCCGGGCCGACCTGGTCGACCCGGAGTGGCTCGCGCTGGTGCAGGCCGATGTCGAGGCGTGGCTGCGTGACAGCCCGGTGCGTTTCGGCCCCACGGCCATCACCTCCGCCGTGACCGGTATGGGCATCGAAGGGTTGCGGGCGCAGATCGCGGCCTGTCAGGTCGGTCGGGGCAGGGTACCGGGCGACATTGCCCGATTGCCGGTGGACCGTGTGCTATCGTTGCCAGGTGTGGGCACCGTGGTCGCCGGCACTTCCTGGTCGGGTGAGTTTCAAACCGAAGATGCGGTACTGATCCTGCCGGCCGGACATGAGGCGCGCATCCGCAGTATCGAGCGGCACGGTGGTGCGGTACCGGCCGCCGCGGCTGGTGAACGGATTGCGCTGGCGCTCGCCGGTGTGGATAGGGTACAGGTCAACCGGGGCGATACCGTTGTCCGACCGCGGGAAGGGTGGGAAACCACTACCGCGCTCGATGTGATGCTCCAGCTCCTGCCCGGCGCACGCCATCCACTGACGCACCAGACGCGGGTCCGGCTGCACCTCGCGACGCTCGAGGCGATGGCGCGGGTGCACCTGCGCGAGGCCATCCTGCCCGGCGGCCGCGGCCTGGCGCGACTGGTCCTCGAGTCTCCCGTTATCGCCCGCGGAGGAGACCGCCTGGTTCTGCGGAGCTACAGCCCCGTGACCACGATCGGTGGGGGCTGGGTGGTCGACCCCCAGCCGCCAAGACAGCGGGTGGAATGGAATCCGGCGCTCGGTCATGAAGACCCAGCCGAGCGGCTGGTGGCGCTCGTCGCCCGACGGCCCGAGGGACTATCGATGCTCCATGCGCCCGTCGTGCTCGGGGTCGCCCCGCGCGAGCTGGTGCGACTGCTCCGCTCCGCGGCCGTGACGCGGTTCCACGATCTCCTCCTCGATCCAGTGCGGGTCGCGGAGGCGCAACGGTTCGCCGTGGGCGCGGTGGAAGAGTGGCATCGGGAGCGACCTGCAGATCCAGGCATGCCCCGGGAGACCTTGCGTCAGGTGCTCGGCCGGTTCCGCGGTGCCGCTGATCCAGGATTGGAACGGGTCGTCGCGTCAGGGAAACTGGTGGCGGTGGGGGCGGTGGTGGCGGTGCCGGGTTTCGAACCCGGAGTCGCCGGGGGCACGACGGCACTTGACCGGCTGGTGGGCCAGATCGAACTGGCGGGGCTCACGCCGCCATCGATCGGGGAATTGGAACTGACATCCGGCTCTGCCGCGGTCGCCGACGCGCTGCGACTTGCGGCCCGTACAGGGCGTCTGGTACAGGTCGAACCGGACCGGTACTACGCTCCGGCCGCGATCGCGACATTCACGGCCGCGCTTCGAGAACTGGCACCGGCCGGGATCAGTCCGGGCTCAGTGCGGGAACGGACCGGCCTCTCCCGGAAGTTTCTCATCCCGTTGCTGGAGTGGGCCGACACCTCCGGCCTCACGATCCGGCGAGGGGATCACCGAGTTCCCGGGCCGAGGCTGGGCATTTCGACCCCGCCCTGACCTTCCTTGCGCGGCGACAGGCAGCCGGTAGACTTCGATTCATCGCACTCCGCCTGTGGGACTGCGCCGACGACATGAAATGAGAGGAGACCCCCATGGCCCGCTGGAGTTGGGCCGGGTGGTCGCTCGTGCTGCTGCTGGCGTTCACCGGACCGGCCTCCGCGCAGGAGCGGCCGCCGCCGCTGGTGGAACTGCGCGAGAACTACCCGAATCCGTTTTTTCCTTCGACGACGATTCCGTTCGTCCTCAATCCGGACCTGTGCGAGCGAGGCCATCAGCCCCAGGTCAGTTTGAAGATCTACAATGTGCTGGCGCAGGTCGTCGGCGTGCCCATTCTGGTGAACGCAGATGATGTCCGACTCGAGGACGTTCGGCTCCCCTGCGGAACCCACGAGGCGTTCTGGGATGGCCGCACTCCCGCCGGCAAGCGCAAAGCGAGCCCCGGACTGTACTATGCGCAGCTCACGGTGGATGGGGAGCGCTACACCAGGCAGATGATCATCAGGAAGTAGCCGAAAGCCACAATGGCGGCCTCCCGACACCGGGGGTCCGCCATTGCTGTTTCCCGGGCTCGTCCCTGCCAGCCCGGCAGCGGAATCGGGGTATGCCGATTGCCCTCCGCTATCGCGAACCCTCGTGCACGCGTTACTTCATCCAGCCGGACCCATCCAGTGGTACGGGGGGCTGACTCGTGGTGCGACCCAAGGAGCCAGGTACCAATGATTCGCCCTGATCGATTGACCCTCAAGGGGCAGGAAGCCTTCCGTGAAGCGGCCGCCGAGGCGACCCGACGCGGAAATCCCGTGGCCAACGACACCCACCTGTTTTTCGCCCTCCTTGCCCAGGATGAGGGTGTGGTTCGCCCGCTGCTCCAGAAGGCGGGCCTCAACGTCACGGCCCTGCAGGAAGAGGTCGTCCGCGAGCTCGACCGTCTGCCACGCCAGGACGGGGGCGGGGAGCCGACCCTGGCCCGTGAGCTTCACAAGGTGTTTGACCGCGCCGAGGCCGACGCCAAGACCCTGGGCGATGCCTACATCTCCACCGAGCACCTCGTCGTCGGGCTAGCCGACGAGAAGGGCACGACCGCCCGCGAGCTGCTCGGTGCAAAAGGGGTAACGGCGGCCAATCTGCGCGAGGCGCTGGCGGAGGTGCGTGGCAGCCACCGAGTCGGGGATCAGTCGCCGGAGGGGCAATACCAGTCGCTCGCCCGGTTCACCCGGAACCTGACCGATCAGGCTCGGGCCGGAAAGCTCGACCCGGTGATCGGCCGGGATGAAGAGGTGCGGCGGGTGATGCAGGTGCTTTCCCGCCGGACCAAGAACAATCCGGTGCTGATCGGTGAACCTGGTGTCGGCAAGACGGCGATCGTCGAAGGGCTGGCCCAGCGCATCATCAATGGCGACGTGCCCGAGTCGCTCAAGCGCAAAGAGATCATCGCGCTCGATATCGGCCTGCTGCTGGCTGGCGCCAAGTACCGCGGCGAATTCGAGGAGCGGCTCAAGTCGGTGGTCAAGGAGCTGACCGAGGCCGAGGGCCGCTACATCGTGTTCATCGACGAGCTGCACACGATCGTCGGTGCCGGTGCCGCCGAAGGCGCGGTCGATGCCAGCAATCTGCTCAAGCCGGCGCTCGCGCGTGGCGAGCTGCACGTCGTCGGCGCGACGACGCTGGATGAATACCGCAAGCATATCGAGAAGGACGCCGCGCTGGAGCGGCGCTTCCAGCCGGTCATGGTGGGCGAGCCAAGCGTGGCGGACACGATCGCCATCCTGCGTGGCCTGAAGGAGAAGTACGAAGTTCACCACGGCATTCGCATCACCGACAATGCGCTGGTCGCCGCGGCCACGCTGTCGGATCGCTATATCGGCGACCGCTTCCTGCCGGACAAGGCGATCGACCTGGTGGATGAGTCCGCCAGCAAGCTGCGGATGGAGATCGACAGCCTGCCGCAGGAAATCGACGAGGTGGAACGTCGCCTCCTGCAACTCGAGATCGAGCGCCAGTCGCTCCTCAAGGAGAAGGACAAAGTCGGGCGCGAGCGCCGGGCGGCGGTGGAGCAGGAGATCGCCGAACTCAAGGAGCGTTCCAGTTCCATGAAGGCGCAGTGGCAGGCGGAGAAGGTGGGCATCCAGGGCATTCAGGGCCGCAAGCAGGAAGTCGAGGCGCTGCGCACCGAGATGGACCAGGCCCGTCGGCGTGGCGACTTGCAGCGCGCCGCCGAGCTGCAGTACGGCCGCGTTCCCGAGCTGGAGCGGGAGATCCTGGAGCAGGAGCAGCGTCTGGCCCAGATCCAGTCCGGAGTGAAGTACCTCAAGGAGGAGGTCGACGCCGAGGATATCGCCGAGGTGGTCGCCAAATGGACGGGAGTGCCGGTGACCAAGATGCTCGAGTCCGACCGGGATCGGCTGGCCAAGCTGGAGACCGTGCTGGCACAGCGGGTCGTCGGGCAGCACGCAGCGGTCGAGGCGGTGGCCAATGCCGTGCGTCGCAGTCGGGCCGGCCTGTCGGACCCGAATCGGCCTACCGGTTCCTTCATCTTTCTCGGCCCGACCGGGGTCGGCAAGACCGAAACGGCCCGTGCACTGGCGGAATTCCTTTTCGATGACGAGAAGGCGCTGGTGCGGCTGGATATGTCGGAGTACATGGAGAAGCACTCCGTCTCACGCATGATCGGCGCGCCGCCAGGATACATCGGGTTTGACGAAGGCGGCCAGCTGACCGAGGCGGTGCGTCGCCGGCCGTACAGCGTGCTCCTGTTCGATGAAATCGAGAAAGCGCATCCGGACGTCTTCAATGTGCTGTTGCAGCTGCTCGACGATGGGCGACTCACCGACAGCCAGGGCCGTGCGGTGGACTTTCGGAACACCGTCGTCATCATGACTTCGAACATCGGCAGTCAGGTCATTCTGGAAGCGGGTGAGCAGGACGAGACAACCTGGCCCATCGTCGAAGCGCAGGTCCGCGACCAGTTGCGACACCACTTCCGGCCGGAGTTCCTCAACCGGGTGGACGAGATCATCGTCTTCCGTCAACTGGGACGGGCCGAGATCGGGAAGATCGTCGAATTGCAGCTCCAGCATCTGGAAAGGCAACTCGCTGCTCGGCATATCGGACTGCGGGTGACACCGGAAGCGCGGGAGTTCCTGGCGCGGGAGGGCTACGATCCGGTCTACGGCGCGCGTCCGCTCAAGCGGGTCATCCAGCGGCGGCTGCAGAATGCGATCGCGCTGGAAATCCTCGAGGGTGCGTGGAACGAGGGCGATACCATCACGGTCGAGCAGGATGGCGACGGGCTGAAATTCGTGCGTCAGCCAGCCAGTGGCTGACGTACCCCTCGATCCCGCCGATGACGCGGGGATGCGCCTGGCCATCGCGCAGGCGCAGTTGGCGCTGGCGTCCGGCGAGGTCCCGGTCGGCGCCGTGGTGCTGCGGGGAGGGCAGCAGCTCGCCGCGGCGCACAACCTCACCCGCACGACCGGCCAACCATTGGCTCACGCCGAGATGCTGGTGCTGCACCAAGCGCTTGCGGTGGCGGGAGTGGACCGGCTGCCGGACGCCACGCTTTACGTGACGCTGGAACCGTGCGCGCAGTGCGCGGGGGCGATCGTGCTGGCCAAGGTGGGGCGGGTGGTCTTCGGTGCGTGGGATGACAAGGCGGGGATGGCCGGTTCCGTCGGCGACGTGCTGCGCCATCCTCGGCTCAACCACCGGCCGGAGGTGGTAGGTGGTGTGCTGGCGGAGGAGTGCGGGGCGCTGCTGCGGGAGTTCTTTCAGGCGCGGCGGACGAGCGGCTGACCCGGTCGGGCAGTGCTTGTCGGCACGGCAGCTCCAGGCGCTCGGCTTTTCATGAGGGATGTTGGGGGAGGACGTGAAAGTGCGCACGCGCCTTCCGGGGCCATGCGACTTCGCCCTGCCCGCGGGGCTGGGCGCGTTACGGCGCCACCTCGTGGAAGGTCAGTTCCTTGTCCTTCTCGAGGCTGGACCGGAGCCCGTATTCATCCTCGAACAGCACCAGCGGGTTGCCCTTGGCATCGTACAGCCGCAGTCGCCCGCGGAGCGATGCCACCCGATCGATCGCCTCGGCGGGGCCGGTGACCCAGCGCGGGAAGCGCATGGAGATCGGCTCGAACTTGCACGGCGCGTTGTACTCGTGCTCCAGCCGGAACCGCATCACGTCGAATTGCAGCATGCCCACCGCGCCGACGATCGGCGTCGGACCGGACTCGCCGTCGGCGTAGAAGACCTGGGCGGCCCCTTCCTCCGACAGCTCCCGCAGGCCCGCGTCGAACTGCTTCCGCCGCAGCGGGTCAGCGGGGTAGGCGCGGGCGAAGTGCTCGGGCGGGAAGCGGGGGATGTTCTGGAAGCTGAAGTTGCCCGCCTGGCACAGCGTATCGCCGATCCGCAGCGTTCCCCGGTCGATGATGCCAACCACGTCGCCGGGCCACGCCTCTTCAACACTAGTGCGTTCCCGCGCCAGGAACTGCTGCGGCGCCGCCAGCCTCATCCGCTTGCCGGTACGGGAATGGCGGACTTCATCGCCGGCCTGGAACCGGCCGGAACAGATCCGCACGAAGGCGATCCGGTCCCGGTGCTTCGGGTCCATGTTCGCCTGGATCTTGAAGACGAAACCGCTGAAGTCCTCGCGCTCCGGCTCGATCGGGCCGATCGTGGACAGGCGCGAGGTGGGCGATGGAGCCAGCGGGAGAAAATCCGCCAGGAACGGCTCGACTCCGAAGTTGCTGAGAGCGCTGCCGAAGAACACCGGTGACTGCTCGCCGGTCAGGACCTTGGCGGCATCGAAGACATTGCCGGCCTCGTCCAGCAGCGAAATCTCGTCGCGCAGCTGGCGGTAGGTCGCTTCGCCGAGTAGCGCCTCGGTCTCGGGACCCACAAGGGGAACGGCGCGGAATTCCGTTGCGCTCGCCCCGTGGTCACCCCGGCTGTCGAAGATCAGGACCTGATTGCGTCGCCGGTCGAAGACACCGAGGAATCCGCTGCTGCCGTTGACCGGCCAGGTCAGCGGGCAGCAGGAGATGCCCAGGTCGGCTTCGACATCGCTGAGCAGCTGCAGCGGATCGCCCCCGGGCCGGTCGCACTTGTTGACAAAGGTGAAGATCGGCATCCGCCGGCGGCGGCAGACCTCGAACAGCTG
>JANOFA010000369.1:0-19926 GCA_031413355.1 Gemmatimonadota bacterium
TATCCTCCGCCCCCATGTAGACCACGCACTCCAGTCCAAAACGGGCACAGACGGTGGCGGTGGCGACGCCATGCTGGCCGGCGCCGGTCTCGGCGATGATCCGCTGCTTGCCCATCCGGCGGGCGAGGAGCCCCTGTCCGATCGTGTTGTTGATCTTGTGCGCGCCGGTGTGGTTCAGGTCTTCCCGCTTGAGGATCACTCGGGCGCCAACCGTTTCCGAGAAGCGCGGCGCTTCCGTGAGGGGCGTGGGCCGGCCAACGAACTCCTTCAGCAGCAGATCGAACTCCGCCCAGAACGCCGGATCGGCGCGGGCGGTATCGTAGAGGGCCTCGAGCTCCTCCAGCGCGGCCATGAGCGTCTCGGGGACGTAGCGCCCGCCGTAGGCCCCGAAGCGCCCGCCCACTGCCCGCTCGCGCGGCAAGGTCACCGTCACCGGAGTGCTCCCAGGAAATCCGCCATGCGCTGCTGATCCTTGATGCCCGGAATCTGCTCGACTCCGGACGAGACGTCTACCGCATCCGGGCCGACGGCTGCGACAGCGGCCGCCACATTCTCCGGCGTCAGGCCCCCGGCGAGAAACATCTGGTGGCCGCGCAATCTGGCGCGCGCCGCCCGCGCCAGGTCCAGGGAGAGCGCGACGCCAGTGCCGCCAAGCTGTCCAGCGATCCGTGGCTCAATGATGATGGGACAGCCGAATTGTCGCTGCTGATCCAGCCGGCCAAGGTCTGCGGCGTCCGCAAGCCGCACGACCGCAAGGACCTCAAGCCCCGCGGCCCGGAGCGTGGTCACGAGTTCAGCGCTTGCACCGGCGTGCAGTTGCGCACCGGACAGCCCGGCCTGCTGACAGATGTGTAATATCTCGCCACTGCCCTGTGATCCAAAGACCCCAAAGACAGGAAGATGTCCCGCCGCCGCCACAATGGCCCGCGCCTGGTCGATCTCCACCTGCCTTGGTCCACCCGCAAAGATGACCCCGAGATACGCCGCACCGAGCGCGACGGCGGCGGCGGCGTCCTCGGGCCGGGTGAGACCGCAGATCTTGACCGGCACGGACGAGCGGACGGGCGGTTGGGCGGTTGGGCGGTTGGAGGACCTATCCGACACGGGCACTAGCGCGGCCTCCGGCGGACGGACGCGCATACCGCGGCCAGGGCTCCAGGATCATGGGACGAGGAGAGCGCGGTGCCGATAAGCACCAGATCAGCGCCGGCCGCCGAGGCGCCGACGACGTCGTCCACCGTCTCCATCCCGCTCTCCGCCACGGCGACGTGGTCGGGAGGAATGGACTCGATCAGCCCCCACGCCGAGTCGAGGTCGATCTCGAAGGTGTCGAGGTTGCGGCTGTTGACGCCAATGATCGTCGCCCCGGAAGCGAGGGCGATCTCGAGCTCGCGTGCATCGTGCGTCTCGACCAGGACTTCCAGCCCGAATTCGCGGGCGACTCCGGCCAGCGCGTGGAGCCGGGCCGGGGGGAGCGCCCGGACGATCAGCAGCACCGCCGACGCCCCGGCCCCGCGTGCCTCGGCGATCTGCAGCTCGTCCAGAATGAAGTCCTTCCGCAGCAACGGCACGCCGACTCGCCCGCGGACCGCCGCGAGATCATCGAGCGAGCCGCCAAAGAACGGGCCATCAGTGAGGACCGAGATGGCACTCGCGCCGGCGGCGGCGTAGGCCGCGGCATGCGTGGCCGGGTCCAGGTCGGCGCGGATCGCCCCCTGCGACGGCGAACGCCGCTTCACTTCGGCAATCAAGCCAACCCGGTCCCGGTCCCAGTGGGAGAGGAACGGCGCCGGCGGTGGTGCCGCGGCCGCGCGGGCCTCAATCTCCCGCCGCTGCCCGCGCAGCCCGGGGAGCGAGGCGCGCGTGGCGGCGAGTATCCTCTCTAATGTGGATGGCATCTTGCTCTTCGGTCAGTGTTCGGGTAGCTTGGTTCGGAGTCCCTTCGGCCCACGCAGGAGGCAGCATGGCCCTGACCAAGCGTCAAAGCGAGATCCTCAACTATCTCCAGGAGCATATCCGGGAGCGGGGATACGCACCAAGCTTCGAGGAAATCGCCGAACAGTTCAACTTCCAGTCGCTGGCGACGGTGCATGAGCACCTGACCAATCTGGAGCGTAAAGGGTACATCCACCGCACCCATAACGAGAGCCGGGCCATCGAGGTACTGCCCCCAAAGGGGACCACGGGCGCCACCGAGATTCCGCTGCTGGGCCGGGTCGCTGCCGGCGCCCCGATCGAGTCGATCGTTTCCGGCGAGACGCTGTCGGTGCCCGATGCCCTGCTGCCGCGCCGGGGCCCCAACTACGCGCTCAAGGTGCAGGGCGAATCGATGATCGATGACCATATCATCGATGGCGATTTCGTCGTCGTGAATGGACGGCAGGCCGCGGAGAACGGCGAGATGGTGATCGCCATGATCAACGGCTCGGAGGCGACGGTCAAGCGCTACTACCGCGAGCCCGGCGGCTGGATCCGGCTGCAGCCCGCCAATGTCACGATGCAGCCGATGCGCTTCCAGGAACGCGACGTGCTGATCCAGGGGGTCGTCGTCGGCGTCATCAGGAAGTACTAGATCCGCAGACTTGGCAGCCACGATGCGCCGCGCTCACCGTGGGGCGGCGGCACGCAGATTTCCCAGCGCCTTGGCCGCAGCTCCACTGGCCAGCGAGCTCCGGGCGAGTTCCACCGCTCCCGCGTAATCGGGGGCCAGACCGCTGACGTACAGCGCCGCAGCCGCGTTCAGCAGCACGGCTCGTCGCCCCGCCTCATCCTTCTCCCCGTTCAGCAGTCGTTCGATTCGCACGGCGTTCTCCGCCGGCGCGCGCCCCGCCAGATCCTCCAGCCGGTCCCATTTCAGGTCGTAGTCGCCCGGATCGAGTGTCCACGTCCTTACCGCGCCATCAGCCACCTCCCACACGGCGGTCACTCCCGCCGGGCTCACCTCGTCCATGCCAACCTCACCGTGAACGACCAGGGCCCGGGTGGCACCGAGCCGAAGCAGCGCTTCGGCCATGAGAGGAGCTCGGCTCCGATCAGCCACGCCGATCACCTGGCGTTCCACACCGGCCGGATTCGTCAGCGGTCCCAGCAGGTTCATGATCGTCGCGACACCGAGCTCCTTGCGAGTCGGGCCGACGTGGCGCATGGCGGGGTGAAACGTCGGGGCAAAGAGGAAGACCATCCCGACCTGATTCAGCACGGCGGCCGCGGGCTCGGCGTCGAGCAGGATGTTGACGCCGAGGGCTTCGAGGACGTCGGCGCTGCCGCACTTCGAGGTGTAACTCCGGTTGCCGTGCTTCGGCACCCCCGCGCCGGCCGCGGCAGCGACCAGGGCCGCCGCGGTCGAAATGTTGAAGGTGCTGACGGTTCCGCCGCCGGTGCCGCAGGTGTCGACCAGCACCCTGTCGGTCGCAGGACGAACCGCCACCATGGCCGCACGCATCGCCCGGGCGGCACCGGCAACCTCGTCGGCGGTTTCCCCGCGGGCCCGCAGTCCGAGAAGGAGCCCGCCGATCAGGGTCGGCGTGGCATCGCCCCGCATGATGACCGCAAAGGCGTCGGCGGTCTGGTCGGAGGTGAGCGAGCGACCCTGACCTATCAGGTGGAGTGCAGCGTGGAGGGGCATGGAGAGAAGATAAAGCAGGTGGCAGGTGGCAGGTGGCAGCGAACAGGCGATGGGCGGTAGGCGGTAGGCGCGCCTCAACGTCGATTGCGTCTTGCCAACGGCCAACGGCTAAAGGCCAACGGCCATTGGCTGACGGCTGACTGCTGACGGCTGCAGGCTGATCTCTCCCCCCAACCACGCTATATTCCCCGCCTCATGAGCCGGACCTATCTGGCCCTCCTGCATTACGATGGCCGCGCATTCGCCGGGTGGCAGCGGCAGCCGGACGTGCGCACCGTCCAAGGCGAGATCGAGCGGGTCCTGAAACGGCTCTGCGGATCGCGGATCGTGGCGAATGCGGCTGGCCGAACCGACGCCGGGGTGCACGCCACCGGAATGGGTGTCAGCCTGGAGCTGCCGGAACGGTGGGAGGCCGAGGCGCTGCACCGGGCGCTGAACGGGCTGCTCCCGGCCGACTGCTGGGTGGAACGGGTCAGCGAGATGGCGCCGGGGTTCCATGCCCGCTGGAGCGCTACCGGCCGGCCGGCGCTACCGATACGACGTCGGGACCAACCCGGCCTCGGCATCACCGTTCCGGCGCGGGTTCGAATGGGCGCTGGGCCGAGAGCTGGATGGCGGTCGACTGGCGGAGGCGGCAGAAGTCCTGCCGGGCCGACACAGCTTCGAGGCGTACAGCGTGCGGCAGGCCGAATCGCCGATGGCGGAACAGCTCGAGGAGAGTGCTGGGCAGGCCGGAGCGGAGCTCCGCCCCTCCCCGGATCGGGGCAAGCGACCATACGCGCTGGGGCCGTACGAATGCACCGTCGCGCTGGCGGAGTGGGAGGTGAGACCGGAGGGTCAGGGCTTCCGCTTTCATGTTGCGGCCGACCGGTTTCTGCACCACATGGTGCGGTTCCTCGTCGGTACCATGGTCGAGATTGGTCTCGGACGCCGCCCGGTGGAGGATATGGTCACGCTGCTCAGGACGACGGACAACCACGGCACCAGTCAACCGGCCCCCGTGGAGGGACTCTACTTTGTGGCGGCAGCGTACCCGGAGGAGTGCTTTCTGCGGACAGCTCAGGCGGTGGGCGATGGGCGGTAGGCGCTGGGGCCGGATCGGGCGCCCGGGCGCCGGTCCGCTCGCACTCATCCTGCTCATGGCCTGCGGCGGCGACCCGGAGCAGCGCTCCACCAGTTTCGTCGAAACTCTCGCGGCACAGCGCCCTGCGTCCCCGCGCCGGTCGGTGGATGGACTCGCCGCGTCACGCCGCACCGCCATCGTGGAAGCCGCCGAGAAGGTGTCGCCGGCCGTGGTATCCATCACGGTAACCAGCCGGCGCCAGGCCCAGGCGCAGACCCCATTCGACTTCTTCTTCGTTCCGCAGTCGCCCCGCGAGCAGCAGAGCTTCGGCACCGGGTTCATCATCCGCGCCGACGGCACGATCCTCACCAACCAGCATGTGGTGAGTGGCGCCGACAAGATCATCGTCTCGCTCCCCGACGGCACCGACCGGCCGGCGCAACTGCTGGGTGAGGACGCCGTCACCGATATCGCGGTGATCCGGGTCGATCGCGGCGGGCTGCCCACGGTCAAGACCGGGACGAGCAGCGACCTCATGATCGGGGAATGGGTCATCGCTCTGGGCAATCCGTTCGCCTACCTGCTGGGCAACGCGGAACCGACGGTAACCGCAGGGGTGGTGAGCGCCGTGCATCGCAACCTGCTGCCGGGCCGGGACCAGTCGGGCCTCTATCTCGACATGATCCAGACCGACGCCTCAATCAACCCGGGCAACTCGGGTGGACCGCTGGCCAATGCACTGGGCGAAGTGGTAGGGGTCAACTCCTCGATTTTCACCCAGAACGGTGGGTCGGTCGGCCTCGGGTTTGCCATCCCGATCGAGCGTGCGCTCCGCGTGGCGGACGAGATCACCCGCACCGGCGCGGTACGGCGGGCGTGGGTGGGTCTCGACGTTGCCGGCGCGGAGAGCATGCGGGACTGGAAGAGCCAGGGCGGGGTGCTGGTCACCGCCGTCGCGCCGGCGGGACCGGCGGAGCGTGCCGGGCTGGCCCGGGGCGACGTGCTCACCCGCGCCGACGACCGCGCGCTGCACAACTATCTCGACTGGGAAGCGGTGAAGCTGGACCTGCGGGTGAATGACGCCATCCAGGTCACCGCCCGACGCAACGGCGCCGAGCGCACCGTCGTGCTCAAGAGTGGTGATCTGCCCACCAGCACGGCGGAAAAGATCACGGTACTCAAGGACCTGCAGCTTGTGAGCCTGACCGAGCAGATCCGGGCCGAACGCATGGTGCAGTCGGACCAGGGCGCACTGATCTTCCGCATTTCCCGCGAACTGGGCCAGACCACCGGGCTGCAGGAAGGCGATGTCATCGTCGGCATGAACCGGAAGAAAGTGGCCTCCGCCGACGACGTGCGCGCCATGATCGAAGGCCTCAAACCGCGGCAGCAGGTGCGCCTCTTCTTCGAGCGCGGCGGCTCGATCGTCTACACCGACCTCGAATTCCGATGACCGACGACCGCTATCGCTCTCCCCTCGGTACCCGATACGCATCGCCGGTGATGCAGAAGTTGTGGGGCGAGCGCCACCGGATCGGGCTGTGGCGCAGAGTCTGGCTCGCGCTGGCGGAGAGCGAATGCGAGCTCGGCCTCCCCATCCCCGACGCGGCGATCGCGGAGATGCGAGCGCACCTGGACGACGTGGATCTTGCGGCGGCGGCGGAGTACGAAAAGCGCTTTCGGCATGACGTGATGGCTCACGTGCATCAGTTTGGCGACCAGGCACCGTCGGCCAAGGCGTTTCTGCACCTCGGCGCGACGAGCGCCTTCGTCACCGACAACGCCGACGGTCTGGTGATCCGTGAGAGTCTCCGCATTCTGCTCGGCAGGACGATTGCCGTGCTCGACGCGCTGGATCACTTTGCCCGGAAGCACGCCGCCCTGCCCTGCCTGGCCTACACCCACTTCCAGCCGGCGCAGCTCACCACCGTCGGCAAGCGGGCGACGCTGTGGATGCAGGACTTTGCGCTCGACGTCGAGGAACTGGTCAATCGGCTGGAGACCCAGCGGCTGCGCGGCTGCAAGGGCACGACGGGAACGCAGGCCAGCTTTCTCGAGCTGTTCAAGGGCGATCACCAGAAGGTCCGCGAGCTGGAACGACGCATCGCCGAGAAGCTGGGCGTGCCGCGTACCTTTCCCGTGACGGGGCAGACCTACAGTCGCAAGGCGGACAGCGTCGTGCTGGACGGCCTGTCGGGGATCGCGCAGTCGGCCGCCAAGATGGCCACCGACCTGCGGCTGCTGCAGCATGAGGGAGAGTTGCTCGAGCCCTTCGAGAGGGACCAGATCGGCTCGAGCGCGATGGCCTACAAACGGAACCCGATGCGCGCCGAGCGGATCTGTGGCCTGGCGCGGTTCGTCCTGAGTCTGCAGTCCAACACGGCGCAGACCGCGGCGACGCAGTGGCTGGAACGCACGCTGGACGATTCGGCCAACCGGCGGCTCACCCTACCGGAGGCGTTTCTCGCCACCGACGCGATCCTGCTGCTGGCACAGAACATCAGCGCGGGGATCGAGGTCCGCGAGGCGGTGATCCGCGGCCACGTCAATGCGCAGATGCCGTTCATGGCGACGGAACGCCTGATGCTGCTCGGCGTCGAGTCCGGTGGCGATCGTCAGGTGCTGCACGAGGTCATCCGGCAGCACAGCCTGGCGACGGCTGAGGTGGTCGCGGCCGGAGGACCGAACAACCTGCTGGAGCGGATCGCGGCGGACCGGACGTTCGCCAGGGTGCCGACCACCCGGTTGCAGGCGGAACTCGACCCCTCGCTCTACACGGGACGCAGCTCGCAGCAGGTCGGCGAGTTCCTGCAGGAGTACCTGCATCCGTTGCTGACCCGAGCCCGGCCGCTCGCGACAGCGGCCAGCACGGAGGAGATCGCGGTCTGATGAGGCACACCACATGCCAGTGATGACCCAGAGCAACCTGCCGCTTCCCCTGCTCCGCAAGGGCAAGGTGCGCGAGGTCTACGAGGCAGACGCAGGACACCTGCTGCTGGTCGCCAGCGACCGGGTCAGCGCGTTCGACATCGTGATGGCCGAGGCGATTCCTCGGAAGGGCGCAGTCCTGACCCAGATCTCGGCGTTCTGGTTCGAAAAACTGGGCGGCGTCGTGCCGAGCCACTTCGTGACGGCGCGGACCTCGGAGATCGTGCGGCGGCTGCCGCAGCTGGCGGCCCACCGCGATCAGCTGAATGGTCGCGCGATGCTGGTGCGCCGGACGACCCCGGTCCCGTTCGAGTGCATCGTGCGGGGCTACCTCTCCGGCTCGGCATGGAAGGAGTACAAGGAACGCGGGACGCTGGCGGGTGAGCCGCTGGCCAAGGGGCTGACCGAAAGCGCCCGGCTCGACCCACCGATCTATTCGCCGGCGACCAAGGAGGCGACGGGCCACGACATCAACGTCACGTTCGACCGGGTGGCGAAGACGCTCGGGCTGGCAACGGCAGAGCGACTGCGGGACGCGAGCTTCGCGGTCTACGGCGCGGGCCGCGATCATGCGGCGACGCGGGGCATTATCATCGCCGACACGAAATTCGAGTTCGGCTTCGATGGCCAGGGCCTGCTGCGGCTGATCGATGAGGTGCTGACGCCGGATTCCTCCCGCTTCTGGCCTGCCGACAAGTATCAGCCGGGCCGGTCGCAGCCGAGCTTCGACAAGCAACCGTTGCGGGATTACCTCACGGCGCTCACGCAGGCCGGCAAATGGAACGGCGAGGCTCCGCCCCCCACCCTGCCTGTCGAGGTGGTCGCGGCAACGAGCATGCGGTATCTGGACGCGTTCCACCGCCTGACCGGGTACGACCTGCCGGAGGATGCATGATGCGGGTGGCGCCCGAGGGCCGGCCGTTCATCGTCGTCGCCTGGGTCATCGCGGGCATGCTTGCGGTGTTCACGCCGTGGTGGGCTGCGGCGCTGTGGCTCCCGATCGCCGTGTGGGTCATCGCCTTCTTCCGCGACCCGGTCCGCGAAGGGCCGCGCGGCGACAACCTGGTGATCGCGCCAGCGGATGGCCTGATAGTGAGCATCGTGACAATCGACGAGCCGGATTTCGTCAAGGCCCGGACAACGCGGATCTCGATTTTCATGAACGTGTTCAACGTGCATGTGAATCGCTATCCCGCGAGCGGCACGGTGGAATACCGGGCCTACGTCGCGGGCCACTTTGGACATGCGGGAACGGAGAAGGCGAGTCTCGAGAACGAACAGAGCACGGTCGGGCTGGTGACGGCGCGCGGCAAGCTGCTGGTCCGGCAGATCGCCGGCCTGGTGGCGCGGCGGATTGTCACCGATCACCAGCCCGGCACGGCGGTCACCCAGGCGGCCCGGATGGGGCTCATCCGATTCGGCTCCCGGGTCGATGTCTTCGTGCCCGCCAGCGCCCGCGTGCTGGTACGGACCGGCGAGAAGACGCTGGCGGGCCACACGGTGATCGCCCAATGGGACTGATGCCCACGCGGGGCGGCCTCCGCCCGCCGGCGATGCGCCAGGTCGTCATCGTCATCCCGAGCGCGTTCACGCTCGGCAACATGTTCTTCGGCATGTGGGCCGTCATTTCGGCCTACCGCGGCAACTTCATCTGGGCGGCGTGGTTCATCATGTTCGCCGGCGTGCTGGACATGCTGGACGGCCGCGTGGCGCGCCTGTCCGGCGCCGGCACCCGCTTCGGCGCGGAACTGGACAGCCTGGTCGACATCGTCAGCTTCGGCGTGGCGCCGGCGCTGGTGATGTTCTTCCTCGAATTCCAGAACGCCGGCAAGTTCGGCTGGCTGATCTGCTACATGTACGTGGTCGCCGTGGCCATCCGACTGGCGCGCTACAACGTGCAGCACGGGACGGGAAAGCCGGGCTGGTTCACCGGCATGCCGTCGCCGTCGGCGGGGATGACGCTCGCCGTCTACTATCCGTTCAGCCAGACGACATGGTATCGCGACTCCCTCGCCTACCTCGACTTCCAGCGCGAGGGCCTCACCATCCTGATGGTGCTGCTCGCCCTGCTGATGGTGTCCACCGTCAAGTACCCCAAGTTCCCTTCCCTCGGCTTCAAGACGGCCAAAGGGCTGGCCGGCCTTGCGGTGCACATCACGGTGCTGGGCCTGAGTCTGTGGAACCCCTCCTATTTCCTGTTCCCCCTGGCGCTCGGCTACCTCGCCTTCGGCATCATCCGGCATGCGGTACTGGGCCTGTCGGAGCGGGGCGAAGCGGGACTCGCGGTGGTGGAAGGTGGCGAGGATGAGGCAGCGGGCGATAGGCGGTAGGCGGAAAAGCTGGCGATAGGCGGAATGGCAGGCGTGAGGCGCGAGGCGCGGGGCGGATGAGTGCAAAGTTTGGCAGCAGGAAGGGACCAGGTGTCGGAAACGGCGGCGGATCAGGTCTCACGGCTTGCCACCGCCTCGCGCCTACTCCCTATCGCCTTCTCTGGAGCAATCGATGACCTATAAGGTTCACATCCGCGTTGTCCCGAGGGGTGGCCTGCTGGATCCCCAGGGCAAGGCGGTCGAGCATGCGCTGAGCGCCCTCGGGTTCAAGGACGCATCTGGTGTGCGGATCGGCCGGGCGATCGAGATGTCAATCGAAGCCACGTCGGTGGAGGATGCCCGCAGCCGCACCCGCGCCATGTGCGACAAGCTGCTGGCCAACCCGGTGACCGAGGATTACACCGTCGAGGTCGAGGACTGATGCGGCGGGTCGCCGTGGTCCGCTTTCCCGGCAGCAACTGCGACGCCGATACGCTTCAGAGCGCGCAACGCGCGGGCGCGGAGGCGTACTATGTCTGGCACCGGGACACAGACCTGCACGGGGCCGATGCCGTGATGCTCCCCGGGGGCTTCAGCTACGGCGACTACCTCCGCTCCGGCGCCATCGCGCGATTCAGCCCGATCATGCCCGCGGTGCAGCGGTTTGCCCAGTCCGGCGGACCGGTCCTTGGCATCTGCAACGGCTTCCAGATCCTGTGTGAGGCGGGGCTGCTGCCCGGGGCGCTGATCCAGAACAGCCGCTTGAGCTTCGTGTCGCGCCCGGTCGGCCTCCGGCTGGAGCAGCCCGATACCGCCTTCACCACGGCATACGCCAAGGGGCAGCTGCTCCGGATGCCGGTGGCCCATGGCGACGGACAGTATGTGGCCGACCCAGCGACGCTGGCGGAGCTCGAGGCGAACGGGCGCGTTGTCGTGCGCTACGTCGAGCTCGACGGCAGCCCGCTTCGCACTGCGATCAACGGCTCGCTGTTCGATATCGCGGGCATCGCCAGCGCGGGTGGCAACGTGGTCGGCCTCATGCCGCACCCGGACCGGGCCGCCGATCCGACACTCGGCAACACTGATGGCATGGGCTTCTTCACTTCGGTGCTGACCTGGGCGACGGCGGGGGCCGGTCGGTGACCGGGCCTTCGCGGAGCGCCGGGACGGCATCGGTCATGGCACTCGTACTGACGCTGTTGTCCTCTGCTGGTGTCGCCCGCCTCTTCGCGCAGGACGTGAGGACGATCAAGCCGGGAATGACGGAGGCGGAAGTACGTACCGCGTGGGGCACGCCACTCACGGTACGGAACCGGGGCGAGCACAGCTTTCTGTACTATGCGAATGACTGTCTCAAGCGGTGCGGCACGTACGATATCGTCTTTCTCGAGGGCGGGCAGGTGATCGACGCCATCGTGCGCGACAAGGGCCGGCGCTATGACGGGATCGCATCATCTCCGGCCGATCGGAAGCCGAGGCCCACGATCGCTCCCTGAACCCGGGGCCACGACCGGCGCGCCGCGCCGGAGACGGAGGCAGCAGCAGCCTATCATGAATGACCGGATCGCCACCACCTGAGGAGCCAGATGTCGACGACAGACAAGCCCAGCCGCAACGAAGACGAATATTTCCTGAAGCTCGAATCGGAGCGGATTGAACGCAAACGCGCCGAGCAGGCCAAGCTGAGTCAGGACGCCGAGCGGAAGAGCCACTACTTGCGCTGCCCCAAGTGCGGAGGCCACCTCGTCACGCAGGAGCTGCACCGCATCCAGGTGGACCGCTGCCCCGAGTGCAACGGCCTCTGGCTCGACAATGGCGAGATCGATGCGATCATGGGGCAGGAGGACAAGGGCCTGCTGACCCGCGCGCTGGGCGAGTTCATGGGCAGCCTCAAGGGGAAGAACCGCTAACGTGGCACCGACGGCCCACCCCTTTCCCGGCGAGCGCCCCATCACGATGGCGGTGGTGCGGGAACACAACCTGACGGACGCCGAATACCAGCGCATCGTCACGATGCTGGGTCGCGGACCCACGCTGACCGAGTTGGGGATCTTCAGCGCTCTCTGGTCCGAGCACTGCTCCTACAAGCACAGCAAGCCGGTCCTGCGGAAATTCCCCACCACCGGACCGCAGGTGGTCCAGGGCCCGGGCGAGAACGCCGGTGTGCTGCGTCTGCCGGACGGCTGGGCCGTCGCCTTCAAGATCGAGTCACACAACCATCCCTCCGCCGTCGAGCCATACCAGGGCGCGGCGACCGGCGTGGGCGGCATCCTGCGGGACATCTTCACCATGGGCGCGCGCCCAGTGGCGGTGCTCAACAGCCTCCGGTTCGGCCCGCTCGACAGCGCCCGCAACCGGTACCTCTTCGCCGGCGTGGTGAAGGGGGTCGGCACCTACGGCAACTGCGTTGGCGTCCCGACACTGGGCGGCGAGGTTGATTTCGCGCCGGGCTACAGCGGCAATCCGCTGGTCAACGCCATGTGCGTCGGGCTGCTGCGGGAAACCGATCTCACCCGGGCGCAGGCGCATGGGGTCGGGAACCTGCTGCTCACCATGGGATCGAGCACCGGGCGGGATGGGATCCATGGCGCCAGCTTCGCCTCGGAGGACCTGTCGGAGAAGAGCGAGGCCCGCCGGCCCCAGGTACAGGTGGGCGATCCGTTCACCGAGAAACTGCTGCTCGAGGCGACGCTGGAGCTGATCGAGAAGAAGCTGGTCGTCGCCATCCAGGACATGGGCGCGGCGGGACTCACCAGCAGTTCGGCGGAGATGGCGGCGCGGGGCGGCGTCGGCGTCGAGCTGGAGACCGACAAGGTCCCCACCCGCGAGGCGAACATGACGCCCTACGAGATCATGCTCAGCGAATCCCAGGAACGGATGCTGATCGTCGCCGAACCGCATCGGGTGGCGGAGATCGAGGCGGTCTGCGCCAAGTGGGAGCTCGACGCGGATGTCGTCGGCCGGGTCACCGACGACGGGCTCTACCGCATCCGGCACAACGGTGTCACCGTCGCCGAGATCCCCGGCCAGCCGCTGGTGGACGATGCCCCGGTGTATCATCCGGAGGCTCGTGAATCCACGGAGGCCGTGAGCCGCCGGGCGGGAACGCCCGGCGCCACCAATCGGGCCAAGGCTGACGTTTGCGGTGCCCTGCCCCTCCTGCTGGACGAGCCGTCGATTGCCAGCAAGCGCTGGGTCTTTGAGCAGTACGACTCGACCGTGCAGGCGGCGACGCTGCTCGGACCGGGCGGCGATGCGGGTGTCCTGCGAGTAGCCGACACCGATTTCGGGCTGGCGGTCACGGTGGACTGCAACAGCCGCCTGGTGTCACTCGATCCCTACGAGGGGGGCAAGGCGACGGTTGCGGAGGCGGCGCGCAACATCGCCTGCACTGGCGCGGTGCCGCTTGGCATCACCGACTGCCTCAACTTCGGCAATCCCGAAAGACCGGAGATCTTCTTCCAGTTCGTCGAAGCCTGCCGAGGCATCAGCGATGCCTGCATCGCCTTCAGCACCCCCGTGACCGGCGGCAACGTCAGCTTCTATAACCAGAGCCCGACCGGGGCGATCGATCCGACCCCCACAATCGGGATGATCGGCCTGCTCGAGAAACTCTGCTACAAGGTGCCCAGCCACTTCCAGCAGGCAGGCGACGCGATCGTCCTGCTGGGTGCAGCCTCCTCTGGCCGGATGGGCGGGTCCGCTTACTGGACCCATGTGCGAGATTTCATCGGTGGAGAGCAACCACCGGTGGACCTGAAGGCGGAGCTGGCCCTGCAGCATCTGCTGGTCGAGGCCGCACGGCGCGGTCTGCTCCGCTCGGCCCACGACTGTTCCACGGGCGGTCTGGCCGTCACACTTGCCGAGGCGGCGATCGGCGGACCGTATGCGGTCAACAGCTTCGGGGCGACGGTGACGCTGCCGACCACCGCGGCGACAGCCACTGATGCGGCGGGCGTCGTGGCGCTCTACGGCGAAGACCATGGCCGAGCCGTGGTGAGCTGTGATCCGGCACAACAGGATGCGCTGCTCACGCTCGCGACGGCGCTTGGCGTTCCAACGGTGGCTCTTGGCAACGTCGGGCCAGCGGATGCGGCCCTGACCGTCACGATTGACCGGCGGAGCTATTCCTGGCCGATCGCGGAGTTGAGAACCACATATTTCGAGGCGATCCCGCGGCGGATGAAGTAGGCGCGGAGCAGCAGGCGCGAGGCGCGGGGCAAGATTCTGGAGCTGTGAGTCGGAGGGTTGGCGCGGGGCGGGAGCTTCTCCGCCTACTCCCTAGCGCCTCGCGCCTGCTTTAACGGAGAACAGAGCCATGTGCGGAGTTTTCGGAGTATCCGGCGTCCCGGACGCGGCGCGCCTGACCTATCTCGGACTCTATGCCCTGCAGCACCGGGGACAGGAGAGCGCCGGCATCGTCGCCATTGATGAACAGGGCCAGGCCAGGATTCACCGCGGGATGGGCCTGGTGTCGGAGAACTTCTCCGACAGCGGCATGAGCAAGCTGCTGGGGGATGTCGCGATCGGACATACCCGGTACTCGACCGCCGGCAGCTCGGTGCTGGTCAATGCCCAGCCCTTTCTCAAGGACCTGCGCGGTGTGCCGCTCACCGTCGCGCACAATGGCAACCTCACCAACGCCCCCGAGCTCCGCCAGATGCTGGAGGAGCAGGGCGCGCTGTTTGACACCACCACTGATACCGAGGTCCTGCTCCACCTGATCGCCCGCTCCCGCCAGCCCACCATCGAGAGCCAGATTCGCGAGGCGCTGGAGCAGTGCGAGGGCGCGTTTACCCTGCTGCTGTCGGTCGGCCGGACGATTTACGCCGTGGTCGATTCCCGGGGGTTCCGCCCCCTCTGCGTCGGACGGGTGGGTGGTGGCATCATCATTGCCTCTGAGACCTGCGCCCTCGATCTCGTCGGGGCAACGATGGTCTGCGAAATTCAGCCTGGCCAGTTCATCAGGATTGACGATGGACAGATCGTGGAGCTGCCGAGGCTGGCGCCCCGCCCCGTCAGCCGCTGCGTGTTCGAGCTGGTGTACTTTGCCCGGCCCGATAGCCGGGTCTTCGCCGAATCGGTGGACCGGGTGCGGCGCGAACTGGGGCGGACGCTGGCGCAGGAGCACCCGGCTCCCGGCGCCGAAGTGGTCTTCAGCGTGCCGGACAGCTCCAACGCGATGGCGCTGGGCTTTGCCGATATCTCCGGCGTGAAACTGGAGCATGGCCTGATCCGCAACCATTACGTGGGCCGCACGTTCATCAACCCGTCCCAGGCGCTCCGGGTCGCCAAGGTGAAGATCAAGTTCAACCCGGTGCGCGGCGTGATCGAGGGCAAGTCGGTCGTGATGGTGGATGACAGCCTGGTGCGCGGGACGACGAGCAAGGGACTGGTCCAGATGATCCGTGCGGCCGGCGCCCGCGAAGTCCACCTGCGGCTCGGGAGCCCGCCGATCACCGGTCCATGCCATTACGGGATTGACACGCCAACCCGTGAGGAACTGATCGGCGCGAAATACAGCATTGAGGAGATCCGCCAGTACCTGGGTGTCGACACCCTGGGCTATCTCTCCAGCACCGGCATGCTGAAGGCCGCGGGCGTGCAGAACCGGTTCTGCGATGCCTGCTTCACCGGCAACTACCCGACCGACGTGTCACACGATCTGGTCTCCCTGCGCCACGCACCCTCACTCGCGACCCCGGCATGAGCGGAACCTACTCGCAGCCTTCAGTCTTCTTTTTCGGGCAGGGCCGCGCTGACGGCACCGCCACCATGAAGGACACCCTGGGCGGCAAAGGCGCCGGGCTGGCCGAGATGACCAATCTGGGCATTCCGGTCCCGCCGGGGTTCACGATCGCGGCGGCGATCTGCATCACCTATCTCGAGACCCACCAGTTCCCGCCGTGGCTCCGGGCGCAGGTCGAGACCAGCCTCCAGCGGCTCGAGGCGGTGACCGGGCGGCACTTCGGCGGCAAGGACAGCCCGCTGCTGGTCTCAGTGCGCTCCGGTGCCGCGGTCTCGATGCCCGGCATGATGGAGACGATCCTCAACCTCGGCCTCAACGAAAGCACCGTCGAGGGGCTGGCGAAGGAGAGCGGAAACCCGCAGTTCGCGTGGGACAGTTACCGCCGGTTCGTGCAGATGTACAGCGCGGTGGTGCTGGACCTGCCAAAGGCGGAATTCGAGCAGATGCTCGAGGCACGGAAGCAGAAGAGCAAAGTCACCCGCGACAGCGACCTCTCCGCCACCGACCTGAAGGCGCTGGTCAAGGAGTACAAGGCGCACTCGGAGAAAGCGAGCGGCAAGCCGTTCCCCGACGATCCGATGGAGCAGCTGTGGGGCGCAATCGCGGCCGTGTTCGAAAGCTGGCACACCCGCCGCGCTATCGACTACCGGAAGCTGCACGACATCCCCGATTCGATGGGCACGGCCGTCAACGTCGTCACGATGGTCTTCGGCAACATCGGTGAGGACTCAGGTACCGGCGTCGCCTTTACCCGCGATCCCTCGACCGGCGAGCGCAAGCTCTACGGCGAGTACCTGCTGAACGCGCAGGGCGAAGACGTCGTGTCCGGCACCCGGAATGTCGAGCCGATCTCACAGCTGAAGGAGCAGATGCCGGCCGCGTACGCGGAGCTGGATCGGCTCGCGCGGGTGCTGGAACGGCATTTCCGCGACGTCCAGGACCTGGAGTTCACCATCGAGCGCGGCAAGCTGTACATGCTGCAGACCCGGCGGGCGCAGCGCTCGGGCCCGGCGGCGGTGCGCATCTCCTGCGAGATGGTCGACGAGGGCGCGATCAGCGAGGAGGAGGCGGTCGCACGAATCCCCCCCGAGGACCTCGACCAGCTGCTCCACCCGATGATCGATCCCGACAGCCACGTCGACCTGCTTACGACCGGACTCCCCGCCTCCCCCGGCGCGGCAAGCGGCACCGTGGTCTTCGACGCCGATATCGCCGAGCGGCTGGCGCGGAAGGGCGAGGCGGTCATCCTCGTGCGGCGCGAGACCAGCCCGGAGGACTTTCATGGCATGATCGTGTGCAAGGGCATCCTGACCGCCCGCGGCGGCATGACCAGTCATGCGGCGGTGGTGGCGCGCGGTCTGGGCAAGCCCTGTGTGGCGAGCGCGCAGAACCTCGACGTGGATGAAAAGCGTCAGACGCTGCGCGTCGGGGAGCGGGTGGTCAGACAGGGCGAGTGGATCACGATCGACGGCGGCAGCGGGCGGGTATTCGTCGGGCAGGCCAAGTTGGTGACGTCGGAACTCTCCGGCAACTTCAACCGCCTCATGCAGTGGTCCGACAAGGTCCGCCAGATCCGGGTACGAGTCAACGCCGATACCCCCGCGGATGCGCATCGGGGCCGGGACTTCGGTGCCGAAGGGATCGGTCTCTGCCGCACCGAGCACATGTTCTTCGAGGGCGATCGGCTGCTTGCCATGCGCGAGATGATCCTGGCGCAGGACACGGAGGGCCGGAAGAAAGCGCTGGCCAGACTGCTGCCGATGCAGCGCGGTGATTTCGAAGCCATCTTCCGCGCGATGGAAGGGTTTCCGGTGTGCATCCGGCTGCTCGACCCGCCGCTGCACGAGTTCCTCCCCAAGGAGCCGCGCGAGGTCGAGGAGATGGCCAGGGCGCTGGGCAAGCCGGTCGAAGAGGTCCAGCGCATCATCAGCAGCCTCGCCGAGACCAACCCGATGCTCGGCCTGCGCGGCTGCCGGCTCGGCATCATCTATCCCGAGATCACCGCCATGCAGGCGCGGGCGATCTTCGAGGCGGCGTGTACGGTCGCGGCGCGGAAGGGCCGGGTCATGCCGGAGGTGATGATCCCGCTGGTCGCCAACGTGATCGAGTTCCGCAAGCAGGCGCTGATTGTGCGGCAGGTGGCAGAGGAAGTCTTCCGCGAGCGGCAGATCACCGTGCCCTATCTGCTTGGCACGATGATCGAACTGCCAAGAGCCGCCCTCACCGCCGACGAGATCGCCCGGGAGGCGCAATTTTTTTCCTTCGGCACCAACGACCTGACCCAGACTACCTGGGGCCTCTCGCGTGACGATGCCGGCAGGTTCCTGCCGTACTACCTCGAGCACGGCATCATCGATGATGACCCGTTCCAGGTGCTCGATACCAACGGGGTCGGCAAGCTGATCGAGCTGGCCTGCCAGCTCGGCCGCAAGACGCGGCAGGACCTCAAGCTCGGCATCTGCGGCGAGCATGGTGGCGAAGCCAAGTCAGTGGCGTTCTGTGATGCGCTGGGGATGAATTACGTCAGCTGCAGCCCCTTCCGGGTGCCGATCGCGCGCCTGGCGGCGGCGCAGTCAACGCTGATGCAGCGCGGAACGATGGATCGGACCCGGGCGACGGTGTAATACGCGGATTCCCGGAGGTCAGGCCTCCGTACCCGAACGAAAAATAGGGTCGGGTTGGTCAGGCCTCCGTGCCTGACCTATCGGCGCGCGACTCGGGACAAATGGTTCGGGGCGATGGAGGGACGACCGCTGTGGTCTCCACCCATCGCCCCAATTTCATCCTGACCACGAGAGGCAAAAATGGTCGCCGCGCAGGTCAGGCACGGAGGCCTGACCTACCGGCGTCTATCTCGGCCGACTGGGGCCCCGCCCGGGCCCGCCACCGGGACCCCGACTCGGTCCAGCGGGACCTCGACTGCGACCGGGACCGCCGCCGCGACGCGGGCCAGCGCCACTCCCGCCGCTGGGACCGCCGCTCACATTGCCACCAGGCCGGTTGCCTGACCGCGCCGGCGCACCACCGGTCGAGGGCTCGCGCGGGATATAGCGGCTGTTGCCTGACGGCGCCGCGGAGCGGGCCGAGTCCCCGCCCGGCCGGCGGGCCGCTTTGGCCGCGGAGCGGGCCCGGTCTTCCGCCTTCCGGGCCCGAATGAGGGCGATCCGCTCGCTCAGCGGAACTTCCAGGCGGCCCTGGGGACGAGCGGTATAGTCGAAATCGGGAACGGTAACGCGGGGGAGGCGCTTGCCGATGGCGCGTTCGATATTGCGGAGTTCACCCTCCTCCTCCGGTGACACAAAGGTGAAGGCATCGCCCACCGCATCGGCGCGTCCGGTGCGGCCGACCCGATGAATGTAGTCCTCCGGCACCAGCGGCACATCAAAGTTCACCACATGCCCCAGCGCAATCACGTCGATGCCCCGCGCCGCGATATCCGTGGCGACCAGCACGGTGTGGGTGCCATCCTTGAACCCGGCAAGGGCCGCGGTCCGCTGCGCCTGCGAGCGGTTGCCGTGGATTCGCTCCGCCTTGATCCCGTTCTTCTGCAGGAACTCGTTCACCCGGTTGGTGCGGTGCTTGGTGCGGGTAAACACCAGCGCCTGCTGCACCGTCCCGCTCTTCAGCAGGGAGAGGAGCAGGTGGCTCTTGAGATCCTGTGCCACGGGGTAGATCGCCTGGGTGATGCCGGTGGCTGGCGTGGCCTGGCGATCGAGATTGATCGAGGCCGGGTTGTGCAACATGCTGCGGGTGAGCGCGAGGATCGGAGCCGGCATCGTCGCGCTGAAGAAGAGCGTCTGCCGTTTGGGCGGGACGTACTTCAGGATCCGGTGGATCTCGGGGAGGAATCCCATGTCGAGCATGCGGTCCGCCTCGTCCAGGACGAGGTGCTCAAGCTTGTCGAGCTTGGCGTACTTGGAGCGCAGGTGATCGAGCAGCCGGCCCGGCGTCGCGATCATGATGTCAACGCCACTCCGGAAGGCATGTTCCTGCGGCCCCATGCCCACGCCGCCGAAGATTGCCGCCGCCGTCACCGGCGTATGCATCGCCAGGTCGTTGGTGTGCTCGAGAATCTGCGCCGCGAGCTCGCGGGTGGGAGTGAGCACCAGGGCCCGCGTGGTACCACGCGGTTTGGCGATCAACTGGTTCAGAATCGGCAACATGAAGGCGGCGGTCTTGCCGCTGCCAGTGGCTGCGCAGGCGAGCACGTCACGCCCGATCAGGGCGGGCGGGATGGCTTCGTTCTGGATGG
>JANOFA010000370.1:0-2277 GCA_031413355.1 Gemmatimonadota bacterium
CGGTGTAGCCGAACATGCGCTCGGCGGCCGGGTTCACGGTCGCAAGAATTCCGCCGGAGGCCTGCAGGGTGATGATGCCGTCCACCACCGTATTGAGCACTGTCTCGATCAGCGCGGCACTGTCGTGCAGGGTCTGCTGCAACTGGTATTCCCTGGTCACGTTGCGAAACACCAGCACGGCGCCGATCACCTGACCATCGCGATCGCGGATTGGCGCGCAACTGTCGGCGATATCGCACTCACTGTCATCGCGGGCAATCAGCACCGTGTGATTGGCGAGGCCCTGTATCGTGCCCTGCGCCAGGGTCTTCGCGACCGGAATGGTCGCGGGTTGACGGGTGTCCTTGCTGATAATGTGAAAGACCTCGCCGACCGGACGACCTTTGGCCTCGGCCTGGGTCCAGCCAGTGAGCTTCTCGGCCACGGGATTCAGGAGCACTATGCGCGACTCGGCATCAGTGGCGATCACCGCATCGCCGATGGAGTTGAGCGTCACGGCAAGCTTGTCCTCGCTGGCCGACAGGGTGCGGTTGGCCTGCTGCAGCTGGGCCGTCGTCTCTTCCTGCAGCGTGAGCAGCTGCCGGGTGTCGAGATGGGCAGCATTCGCCAGCAGCTGTCGTGCTCGTTGCTGGATCAGATAGGCGAATGCAACGGCATAGAGCAGTGCAAGCAGGCTGGCGGCGACAATTGCGGTGAACAGGCGGCGCAGCTGCGCCCTGTATTCGGAAGTGTGTCGGGTCAGCTCGGCTTCCTGCAACGTGACAAAGCCCTGTACTTCGACGCGAATCGAATCCATCAGATGTCTGCCCTGACTGCTGCGGATGATCGCCTCTGCGCCGGATACGTCGTCGCGGCGGCGTATCTCGATGAGACGCGTCGCCAGCGCCAGTTTGGCGTCAATCAGTGGAGCCAGTGTGTTCAGGTGCGCTGTGGAGGCACTGTCCCCGCTACTACGCCGGCGCAAGAGGGTCAGCCGGGCCGAGATGCTGTCCCGCACCGCCAGATACGGTTCCAGGAAGTTCTCGTCACCGGTCAGTACAAAGCCGCGCGCACTGGTCTCGATATCCTTCATCGAGGACAGCAACCCGTTCGCGTCGCTCAATACCGCGAATGTCTGCCGCTGGGTCGAGGTGGAATTTGCGACGCTGTTGAAGGACCAGAACAGCGCGGCCAGCCCCAGTGTTACAAGCAGGATCGCTCCTGTAAGTGCCGCGGCCGCTCGTTTGGTAATTGTCATAAATGATGTGCTTTCCCACCCGGGCAAGGCCCGTTGCTGTCGGATATTCGCGATACCATCCGCCATGCGGGCCCGATCGCCGCAGGGCGTGTGCACCCACCATCAGTCGCCACCACGCCGACGGCCAAGCCTCTTGGCGCCGCCGATCGCGGTCTTCGCCCGGTTCGTGTCGTCGGGTGCGGTGGTAACTCCGGTAGCCGCAGCTCGGCTCCGGACTGCACGGGAAGCAGGACTAGGGAGGCGGGGGGGCAGACGCGCCAGAATGTGGCAGGCCAGACGTAGGTCAATTTAGTGGATGTCCCATCACGAAAGGGCAGTTCCAAGCCGGCTTTGGGGTCCAGTCCGCTATCCATCCAACGAGCGATATCACTCCAGTGGCGCCGGTGCTACCATCCGTGGCTGGCCTCGATAGCCAGTTCCTGCACGGTCTCCGTGCACTGGATGGCCGACCGAGCGAGCCTGTGATGCCGCCGGGTACGTGGTCGAGAGGGTTGGTGTGGTTGATCTGGCAGTTACCTTGACGGCCGAGCCGTGGGCTCGCCAGTCGAAGGCGCGAGGGCGGCCGTGGCTTTCGCTCAATGTCTTATCTCACGTCGCGGCTGGAGCGTGCCGGCTACACGGTCGTAAGCGTCTCCTACCCGTCGCGCACGATGCCGATCGAAACGATCGCGGGCGAATGGCTGCCGGCGTTATTGCGCGAGCATGGCTTAAGTGGCACGGGCATCCTGCCCGTGATGGTTGGCGCCGGACACACAGGTGGGACGCCCGTGCCACTCCTGCCAACGCCTCGCATCCACTTCGTCACCCACTCGATGGGCGGCATTGTGGTGCGCCAGTGGCTCGCCCACGCGTCGACCGCGGAACGAGCCAATCTCGGCCGCGTCGTGATGATCGCCCCGCCCAACGCCGGGAGCGAAGTCACCGAGCGGCTCGCGGCGTTTGCGCCGTTCCGATGGTTTACGGGAATCAACGGCCGCCGCCTCGGCACGGCCGCAACCGATCTCCCGCGCTCGCTCGGCCCGTGGCCAGCCGGTGCGCCG
>JANOFA010000371.1:0-4066 GCA_031413355.1 Gemmatimonadota bacterium
ACCCGTCTCCACCCCCAGCCCGCGGGCCCGCAGCTGGGCGACAAACTGTTCATAGAGCGGTATGGCGACCTCGGGACGGGCGGCGGCGATGAACGACGGACGACGGCCCTTCTCCGCATCCCCGTACAGGGTGAACTGCGACACCACCAGCAGGCTGCCCTGTACCTCCGCCAGCCCCAGGTTCATCTTGCCGTCCGCGTCGCTGAACAGCCGGAGGCCAGCGACCTTCTCCGCCATCCAGGCCACCTCCGCCGCGGTATCGGCGTGGGTGAAGCCCACCAGCACGCAGAACCCGCGGCCGATGCGACCGCGGAGCGTGCCATCAATCGTGACGGAGGCGCTGGAGACGCGCTGAAGGATGACGCGCATGGGGAGAAGGTGGCGGGTGGCAGGTGGCAGGTGGCAGGTGGCAGCGGGAAAGTAGAAGGGTCACTGGCGAAAAGGGAAAGGGGCCTGCCCGATCTCCTTGCTGACGGCTGATGGCTGATGGCTGACGCGGCCCCTCCACCCTCCGATCAGTTCAATCCCGGGCGCAACCGGACTACCCTGCATCATGATCCAGGACCCCTTGAACTCGGCCCGTGGCGACGTGCGAGGCGCCGCATGACCCGACGGAACCGATGGATTGTGGTCGCGATGGCCGTGACGATCCTCGCCGCGGGCGGCGCCCGCCTCCTCGACAGCGTTCTGGAACGGACCCTTCGCGACCCGCTGAACAACTACCTGCGCGATCGCACCCTGCGCCTGCTGCGGGAGGAGCGCCCGGATGGACTGACGATCACCCTGCCGCAGCTCAACCTGAGCCTGCTCCGGCGGCAGCTGGAGGTGGACGAGATCCGCATTCGCTACGATCACCAGAGCGGCAATCGCTACGTGCGGATGGAAATCACCGCCCCGGTGCTGGTGCTCACCGGGCTTGATGTGAGCGATCTGATCTGGCGACGCGGTTTCCGGCTCACTGGCGTGCACCTCGAGCGGCCGCGCTTCGCGCTGCTGGATGAAGACACCACCACCACCGCCGACTCGAGTGCCGCCCCCATCATTCCCGCCGACGCAGAGATTGATTCGCTGCCGGACATCTTTCCCGCCCCGGATTCCCTGCTCTATCGGGTGGTGGCCGACTGGCTCCCGGACGACGTGCGCGAAGGGCGCATCGAGCAGCTGTCGGTGGAACGCGCGACGATCACTTCGACTGTCCGCCGGGGCGCCCGGCTGACGGTCGACTCCACCGCCGAGCTCACGCTCGCCATCCGCGGGCTGGAGCTCGACAGCACGCGGCATCGGGTATTCGAGTGGGGTACCCTCACGGCCAAGACGGTGATTCACGCCACTCCGGGCCGGGGCGACAGCCTCGTCCTCGAACGTCCCAGCATCACCGTCGTCCCGGAGGACACCGCGTACGCCGTCGTCGTCGCGCGCACCGCCCCGTGGGATGGGAGCAATGCGCTCCGCATCTTTGGCTTCAAGCGATCGCAGGTCAGGCAGTCACTCACGGTGGACTCCATCCTCTACGCGCCGGGCATGCCGGACTCACTCTTTTTCCGCGGCGCGCGAACCCGTACCACCCGTATCCTCGCCGCGGTCCACGGGCTCACGGTGCACGGGCTGCCCCAGAATCAGATCCGGCAGCGGCACGCCGTGGCGCGGCGGATCGAAATCGACAGCGCCACCCTGGACGTCCTGGCCGACCGCCGGCTCCCCTCCCGGCCACCACCCACGCGCCGCCGACGGCTCTGGCCGGCGCGGTTCGCCGCGCTGGACTGGCTTGCGGGGGCCGACACCGTGGTGCTCAGGGCAGGAACAATACGCTATGGCGAGTTGATGCCGGACCGCGCGACCGCGGCCACCGTCACCTTCGATCAGATTCACGCCACGGTCAGCCAGGCCACCAATGGGGCGGCGCATGGAATGGAAACGGGACCAGTCGTGCTGGACGCCGAGGCCCGGCTCTTCGGCCACGGTCCACTCCGCGCGCACTTCGCCATCCCGGTCAGGCCGGGGCCGCTGGAGGGCCGCATCGAGGGGCGGCTCGGGACCATGCCCCTTGAGCTGTTTGATCGTTTTCTGCTGGTGGCAAACGGAGTGAATATCACGTCAGGGACGGTGACCGAGGCAGACTTCTGGATGGATCTGTCCGGGGGCCGGGTGAATGGCCAGTTCAAGGCCACCTGGTCCGATCTCCAGCTCCGCCTGGTGGACCCGGTGACCGGCAAGCAGAACTTCGGTCGCAAACTCAAATCGATGATGGCGGGGTTGTTCGTTCAGAAGAACAACCCGGTCGATAAGGCCGGCGCACCGCGGACCTTTGCCATCAACTACCTGATCCGGCCGGAGGACACCTTCTGGGGACTGATCTGGCGCGGAGTGCGCTCGGGCATGGTGAAGGCGATGAAGAAATAGGCGGGAGCTACTCCACGGTCACGCTCTTGGCCAGGTTGCGCGGCTGGTCGACGTTGCACCCGCGCCGGACGGCCACGTAATAGGCAAAGAGCTGCAGCGGGATGATCGTCAGAATGGGCGTCAGCAGGTCGAGGGTCTCGGGAATCGTGAACGTGGCCTGAGCCAGTTTCCGCAGCTGATCATCGCCCTCGTTCTTGATGGCGATCACCTGGCCACCGCGGGCCCGGACCTCCTCCACATTCGACACGATCTTGCCATACACCGCATCGCGCGGGGCGAGGAAGATGACCGGCATGTTCTCGTCGATCAACGCGATGGGACCATGCTTCATCTCCGCGGCGGGATAGCCCTCAGCATGGATGTAGGAAATTTCCTTGAGCTTGAGCGCGCCTTCCAGCGCGACGGGGAAGTTCACCCCGCGGCCCAGGTACAGTGCGTTGTTGGCCCGCCAGAGCCGGTCGGACAACGCCTCGACCTCCCCGGCGCGATCCAGGATCTGGCGGATCTGATCCGGCAACGCCCGCAGCGCCTGGATAATCTGGCGGCCCTGCAGGATGCTCAGGTGACGCAGGCGGCCAAAGCGGAGCGTGATCAGCGCGAGCGCGATCACCTGGCTGGTGAATGCCTTGGTGCTGGCGACGCCCACTTCCGGGCCGGCGTGCAGGTAGATGCCGCCGTCGACTTCGCGCGCGATACTCGAGCCCACCACGTTCACGATGCCGAGGGTGCGGGCCCCACGCCGTTTGGCCTCGCGGATCGCCGCCAGGGTGTCCGCGGTTTCGCCGGACTGCGAAATGCCGATGACCAGCGTCCGGTCGTCGATGACCGGGTTCCGGTAACGGAACTCGGAGGCGTACTCCACCTCGACCGGAATACGGGCGAGTTCCTCCAGCATGTACTCGCCGATCAGGCCCGAGTGCCACGACGTGCCGCAGGCGGTGATGACGATCCGGTTGATCTTCTTGATATCGTCATCGGTCAGATTGAGCCCGCTGACGCGCGCCGTGCCCTCCTCGTCCAGCAGATGCCCGCGCATGGTGTTCCGCACGGTGTCCGGCTGCTCGAAGATCTCCTTCAGCATGAAATGGTCGTAGCCACCCCGCTCGATCGTGGCGAGGTCCCAGTCGATCTGGTTGACCTCCTTCTCGATCCGCGTCGCCGCGAGGTCGCGGACGTGATAGCCACTGCGGGTGAGCACGACCATCTCGCCGTCATCGAGATAGACCACCGAACGGGTGTGCGCCAGGATTGCCGACGCGTCCGAGGCGACAAACCACTCGCCGTCGCCCACGCCCACCAACAGCGGTGAGCCCTTCCGCGCCGCGACCAGGACATCCGGCTCGGATTCGGAGATGACCGCGATTCCGTAGGCACCATCGACCTCGCGCAGCGCCTGGGCGACCGCCTCTTCGAGATTGCCCTTGTAGCACTCGCCCACCAGGTGCGCGAGCACTTCGGTGTCCGTCTCGGACTTGAAGGTGTGACCGCGCTGCTCCAGGACCTTCTTGATCGCACCGGAATTCTCGATGATGCCATTGTGGATCAGTGCGATCTTCCCGCTCTGGTCCATGTGCGGATGCGCGTTGATCGCCGTCGGCGGACCATGCGTGGCCCAGCGGGTGTGCCCGATGCCGACGGTGCCCTTGGGCATGTCCCGATCGAGCAG